>JAZNWW010000048.1:0-5000 GCA_045593535.1 Acutalibacteraceae bacterium | reverse complement strand
AGATAGTTTCAAGTAATTTATTCGATTCGGGAGGTATATTTAGATTATCTCGTTTTATGTAGGCTTTTATTAGTTCAAATATTCTATTTATAACTTCGTTTAAATGGAGGCCACTGTCTTGTCTAGTAGCCGTCCGATATACTATGTCACCATAATTATATTCTAATTCATCGAGACCACATTCTCTAATACGAATTAAGTATACGCCAGCATTTGAAAGAACTAAATTTTTATGATTGTCTATAGTAATTTTATTTTTGTGCCAATATGCCCCGTCATATTCTATCGCAATATGTAAGCTAGGAATATATATGTCCAGTTCTATACTTTCATCTTCTGTAAAACAAAAATCTCCACGATTAATTGCATCAGGAAAAACTTGCCGTACATAGAAAAATATAGCTTGTTCTTCGTAAGATGTGCTTCTATGTGATTTGAATTTTTGAGTGTTAACTTCCGCCATAGCATGTCATCCTTTAGTTATACTCGATAATAATAAATATTCTATCATAAAATGTCACTATTTACAAGTGGTAAGTTGCGAACATTAAAAGTAAAATATGTTATTGCTATTCGTGTAGCAAACTAAGAATTTTTAAACTCCCCCTTGCACAAACACATTTTCTTTGGTATAATGATATTAACATTTATCAAGTAGTTCAAAGGAGTTTCCATGCTAAAATCTATTTTGTTAAAGGCGGTGCCGGTGCCAAAAATCGACCAGTTTGAGCGATATCTTTTTGTTGGGCCACACCCAGATGATATCGAAGTAGCGTGCGGTGCAACGGTGGCAAAACTTGTGTCGTTGGGCAAAAAAGTAACCTTTATTGTGTGTACCGATGGCCGAATTGGCGCTTTGGATGAAAGTCTTACAAGTGAGCAAATTGTGGAAATTCGTCGTCAAGAGGCGCTAGCATCTGCCAAACTTTTGGGCGTTGATGACGTAGTCTTTTTACCTTTCCACGATGGTGGCAACTACACAGCGGACGAACTTGCCAACGCACTTGTACCACACATTTTGCAAACGCAACCACAAATGGTGTTTTGTCCCGACCACACCGTACCAAGCGAGTGCCATCCCGACCATTTGAAAACTGGCCAAGCAGTAACCAAAGCGGTGTTTTTGGCAAGTTGGCCAAAGTTGACAGCACAATTGGACCTGGAGGGTAGTGCGCCAAACATCAACCTTGCCTACTACTACACCTACAAACCAAACAGATATTTCGGTATCAAAAAGTTCCGCAAAGTGCATCTTGATGCCATTGCTTGCCACAAGTCGCAGTTTGACGAAAACAACCTAAAGGTGTTCAAAACCTACTTTGGTGTGCGCCAACTTCGCTTTGGACTTCGCTCCGGAAAGGGACGTGCCGACGGTTACAGAGTGCTTTCTCCAACGCATCAACATTGCTTTCCCGAGATTGCCGAGTAACTAAAAAACGGCGACACGTGGTGCGTTTTTGCATATTTTTAGCAAGTTTTTGATTATATTTTCCCACAAAAATCAGCAAAAAAGATGTCCAATTTTGGGCATCTTTTTATATTTGTTGAAAGCATACTATAGTATAAAAATGTGCAATGATTATTGACAAAACAACATACTGCTAATCAATAGTCAAAACGCACATATTGTGATATAATATCTTTCGTTAGTCGATCTAACAATTTGCAACGTACAAAGTGGAGCAACAATGGATTTCAACTTTTTCCTTTCCGCAGCGCTGTTGGGACTTGGTCTAGCAATGGATGCCTGCGCAGTATCAATGGCCAACGGCCTAAAAGAGCCCTGCATGAAAGTGGGCAAAATTTCGCTGATAGCACTCTTGTTTGCCTTTTTCCAAGCGGCAATGCCCCTATTTGGCTGGGTATGCGTGCACACCGTAGTAGAAAAGTTCCAAGCATTTGGCAAAGCGGTGCCATTTATCGCATTGGGTTTGTTGGGATTTATCGGTGGCAAGATGCTCTACGAAGGCCTCACTCACAAGGATTGTGAAGAGCAGGATAGTTGCGGATGCGCCAAACCACTGACATTTTTTGCGCTTATTGTGCAAGCGATTGCAACCAGCATTGATGCTCTGTCCGTTGGATTTACCATTGCCGAGTACAATTTTACCGAAGCGCTTGTGGCGGTTGCCGTGATTGCTTTGGTGACGTTTATCACTTGCTTTGTAGCCGTTTTTCTTGGCAAAAAGTTTGGCACAAAACTTGGCAACAAGGCGGAAGTTTTGGGTGGATTGATACTCATTGGCATTGGAATTGAAATTTTTATCAGCGGTGTATTCTTCTAAAAACACAACACGTGTCCGCGATTTTTACATTTTTATGCAAATTTTTGCAAATTTTCGCATCGAAAGTTGTAGGTATCTACACAACAAATACGTCAATATTTTTACAACAATCGTTTGCTAACTTGACAACATCGCAAAAGTGGTGTACTATAGTCTTGTCAAACAAAATATTTGGAGAGTTGTCCGAGCGGTCGAAGGTGCAGCACTCGAAATGCTGTGTTCTCCTTCAAGAGAACCTAGGGTTCAAATCCCTAACTCTCCGCCAACGGCTGGCGACACCGTATTGGTCGCAAAACAAAGCAGTTCACATAAACGTGGACTGCTTTTTGTTTTTCTCCTTTGGGGTGCACCAGCCTGCAATTTAAAGTTAGGAAATCGTTAACAATCCGTGACGTTCGCTTTGCTCACTATTCCGTCGCTATGCTCCTTACAAATCCCTAACTCTCCGCCAAGAAAAGACTCAGAATTGAATACAATTCTGAGTCTTTTCAGTTAAATCCGCTTGCATCGGAATAAATCCCACTAGCGTGGGATGAAATCTTGCTTCGCAAGGTTAAGGAGAGGCGGATTTGATTTCATCTGAAGCTGTAGGCGAAGATTTCATCCGAGTTCACTCGGATTTCATCCTGCGCAGCAGGATTTCATTATTGACACAAGGATTCGCCTTGATTTATTTGTAAAAGTGTGCTACAATAAACTCACCAGTAAATATGAATTTGATGGAGTTAACCACGGAATGACAATCAAAGATATATGCGATATATTGAGAGCAGAATTATATAACAACGGTTTTGAATATGGTTTTATTGTTAATGGCCAAAAATATAAACCAAATAGGGATAATGGATTTGATAATGAATACTATCATCTTGCCAAAACGATTTCTATTGTCCAAGATCCATCTGTTACACTAAAGGAAAAAATCGGCACTTGTGTAGATATTGTTTTAGTAATGAAATCCATACTTGACAATCTAAATATTCCAAGCAAAATATGGTTGCTGTATAACAAGAACAAAAATAAAGCGCATACTATACATACATTTGAGGCAGAAAGTAAAATCATATATTTGGAGCTTACACCCCAGTCCTCTAAATCGTGGTATGGTCAAGAAATTGTTTACTCAAACGAACAAGAGCTTTTACAAGAGTATGAAAATAATGGATATGATATTACTGACGTAACAAGTTTGATTACAGTTGGGGAACGACCTTACTTCTTGCTAACCAAATTAAACTGACAAATCCAAATTTATTGGTGAGTTTGATATTGTTATCTGCAAACTATAAAAATGAACCTATCGTTAAATTTGAACCCATTTTTTGCAAAAAAAGTGAACCCATTTTCTAAAAAAAGTGAACCTATTTTGCCAAATGAACCCATTAGGATTTTTGTATCCTTTTCATAGGTTACTCACAAAAGCGATTGTATTTGAACCCAAATAGAGTCGCTTTTTCTATTCCCGTAATCAAATATATCTTTGTTATACAAGATTTTCGTAAATTTGGGGTAATCGTTAAAATATAGCCGGAAAAATAAAAAATAATGTTGAAAATATTGGCAAGGTATGTTATACTTATCACGTAACCTTTCAGCAAAAATTTAGTAAACAAAGGAATAAAACGCCATGACAAAAACCAACGGAAGATTTATTGCAATTTTGATTATTATCGCGACTGTTTCGGCTATGCTTTCGGGCTGCGACCTTCTTTTCGGTCAGAAGTCTGACGATACGGTTAAATTTGATGAAAAAATGGATGCATCCACGGGAAAATGGCTGCTATCTGGCGAAGATGATACATACTTCATTTTTGACGGTGCAGAGGGCGTTATGACCTTCAGCTATCACGAGGACGCCACGCTTAAATATCAGGGCAGCTTCAGATGTGTGTACAGAAACTCTGCCGATGCAAAAACTCCCCTTACCTTCATTCTCACAAGAAGCGACAAGACAAAAGAAGATTGGATTAGCTGCTACGCCGAGGGTGTTGACAGTGGCTTCACGCAGTTCAGCATCATCTACGCCGTAGAAGATTTGGGCTTCACGGACGGCACGGTCTACACCCACGTTTACCGCGTAAGCGAGATGCCTTACAAATTCGGAACATACGTACTGGAGGGTAATTCTCATAATTCCTACAGCAAGGACATCTATAACGACGGTCAGTACCGCCTGCCCGAGGGTACGTACACCGCAAAAGGCGGCCAAAGCTTGTTTGTTATGCCCCTGATAAATCAGAGCTTTTCTCTCTTTATCTACAAAAACGGCGAAACTGTTATTGAGGGAATTTTTAATATTTCCGAAGACAGAAAAACGCTTTATCTTTATATCGAGAACGACATCTATGAAAAAATAAGAAAGGCCGACCAGGATAACTATGACACCACCGTCAGCGCCTACTATCCGCCCGATTTCTATCACCGCGGCAGCTTCGATAATAATGATAACAGCATTGTTATAAATGGACTCTATCATCACCCTTACAGTCCCACCGAAATACAGGACTCGGTCTGGGTATTTGATACATACACAAGACAATAATAAAAAGACACCATTTGCGGTGTCCTTTTTGCGTATATAAAATCTTCACGCCGTGCATACGCACGGACATACTTAATTAAAAAAAGACGGGCTTTAGTGGCCTGTCTTTTTATACTTTTTGGTGTGCTTTTTTGTATTCGGTGTACCACGCTTGATTGTAAGAGATTTTACCG
>JAZNWW010000047.1:0-2518 GCA_045593535.1 Acutalibacteraceae bacterium | reverse complement strand
GGAGAGGGAACAAACCACAAATTATTTATGCTTTCGCAGATATTATCGCATTCTTTTTGAATTTCCTTTTTCACAATATCAAAAAAATCTTCATAGTAATCGCAGTGTAAAAGATGATTGTGTAAAACGGTATCTATAACTTTCGGATATGACAGTGCAGAAATATTTACAACATCTGCCCCCACATTTGGTATAATAAATTCCCAACATGCGGCTACCGTATAGTTAACTGCATCGTTGTGTTCATATCCCAACCTTTCAAGTGCGGGAATAACAATGTCGTCATTAGAATATTGAGGGAAGCCCAGCCCTGCCTTGGTCAGTTTTGTTGCCTCAGAGTATCGTTCGAGTGGCGTATTTTTTGAAACACGCAAATTGATTTTTGGGTCAATTAGGTTATTATTATACGACGCTTCCAGGCATAATTTGGAAAGCAGGTTATATACGTCATTTCCCTTTTCATCTATGCCGCCGAGCATCATACTTTGACCGTTATCTCCCTGCTGCACACCTGAATAAATATCACTGTCCTTGTTAAACGACAGAAAGAAATCTTCCAACAACTCCAAAGCGGTTTTTTCGGTAAGTATTCCATTTTCTAAATCCTTTTTTAAATAAGGATACATATATTTATCGAAACGACCAATAGTATTATGATAGTTTCCCTCAAGCCAAAGGGCATAGTGCAATATACGGAAGAATTGCAATGCTTCGCGAAAGTTTCTGGCTTTATATCTTGGAATATGTGTAAGAATTTCCACTAAATCTTCTCTGCATTGTTTTTTTGCTTTTTCTAAATATTTATCTGAAAGTTTAATAATATTATCTATTGCTCTTTTTCCATATATATCTGCGTTTTCTCTTTTTGCCAAAAGTCCAGTTGCAATAGTGTCATAATAGTTTGGCGAAAGATTCGACATAAAGCCAAGCTCGTGAATATAATGCTTCGCTTTTATTTCCGCCCATTCACTCTCGGTAAAAATGGTAGGAATATTAGAGACAGTGCGCAAAAACACTATCTGCTCGCCTTCTAATATTACTGCTTTTTCTTCGTTGCAAAGTCTTTCAAAACGGTCTGCCATACGTTCAACAGGAGATAGTTTCTTTGCCGCATACTCTTGCGCTAAATTCCAGTCTACAGTGTGGCGGAATATATGATGCTTCTTTTCAACTATAAGTTTATATAAATTCTTGTTCATTGCACACCTCCATCTCTATTATATAGCAAACACTTGACAAACTCTCGCATTTTTTAGTATAATATAAGCAATAAATTATCTTTTGGGGGTGCACTATGATATTTCATCAATCAAGTAATTCACTTACAAATTACAGTTTTAATACTGCTTTTTATTCTGATACAGTTTGGGAGAATCATTTTCACAAAAACATGGAGTTAATCTATGTTATAAAAGGAAGCGTGGAATGTACTTTAAACAATATTCCATGCAAAATGAAAGCCGGTGATTTTGGACTATGTCTTCCATATGATATTCATAGCTACGTGCCGGAAAAAGACTCTTTGTACTGGATATTGGTTTTCTCCGGCGATTTTGTTCATTCTTTTTCCAAAGAAATTGCCGGCAAGGTGGGGGATAGATTCATATTTCAGGTATGTGACGCAGTTAGCACATATATAAAGAATCAACTTATATATCATGAAAATCCCACAAAATACATTCTTAAATCGTGTCTTTATGGCATTTGCGAAGAATACTTATCATCTGTAAAATTGATAGAAAAAGACAGAAAAAAGGGAGAAATAATCGCACTTATTGCAGACTATGTGTCTGAAAAACATACCGAAAACATTTCTTTAAGTGATATTGCAAGCACGTTTGGTTATGATTATAACTATATGTCACGATGCTTTAAAAATATATTTAATATATCCTTTACGAATTTTGTAAATTTATATCGTTTGGAAACAGCAATCGAACTTTTAGAGAGCACAAATATAAGTATAATAGAGGTTGCATTAAAAAGCGGGTTTCAAAGCGTAAGAAATTTTAATGATTATTTTTTAAAAAATCTAAACACAACTCCATCACAATACAGAAAGGCATTCCGAAAATAATTTTTCAGAATGCCTCAACTTAATTCACTTTTTTTGCTTCAGTCAGCATATTCTCAATAAATATGCCGTATCCCCTGGTGGGATTATTCACAAAAACGTGTGTTACAGCTCCCACAATTTTACCATTTTGAAGAATCGGACTACCCGACATGCCGCGGATGATGCCGCCGGTGAGGTGCAAAAGCTCGGGGTCGGTGACAAGGAGCTCGAAGTCTTTGCCGGAGGCTTTGGGGCTTTCGAAGAGCTTTTTGATTTCGATTTCAAAGTCGGAGGCCAAGCGGTCTTAGGAAGACAACTCTAGGTTGCAACTCCTTGGCTCACAGAACGACATGGCTACGATCCGACTTTGCCGCCGGTGAGGTGCAAAAGCTCGGGGTCGGTGACAAGGAGCTCGAAGTCTTTGCCGGAGGCTTTGGGGCTTTCGAAGAGCTTTTTGATTTC
>JAZNWW010000046.1:0-3406 GCA_045593535.1 Acutalibacteraceae bacterium | reverse complement strand
TCATAACTCGGAACGCCTTCTGTTACTTTAATATCCGGTTCGGCTTCACTTTTGCTGCAACCTGCCACCGAAAGCATCGTCGTCAATGATAACAACATACAAATCATCCTTTTCAAGAGACATCTCTCCTTTTCTTTTTTTATATTGTAGCAAATCAACAAATTTCTATCTATCTTTTTTTTAAAAAAACGAGCGATTTTTTTAAATTCTAAATTTTTGCGCTCCATTTGTTGTTTAAATTACCAAAAAAAACTAATCTTTGTGTAATTATCCATAAATTTTCACAATTTATACTATTGACTTTGTTTTGCAAAAAAAATATAATTAAATTAGCAAAAAAAAGGAAGTGAAGCTTGTGCCAGATATCGAATTTGAAGAAAAAACTATAGAACAAATACAATACCACAATTTTGAAAGACATATGTATTCTTTAGCTGATCAAGTAGGTTTTCATTTCAGCGACACCAACTCCAAAACCCACGTTCACAAAGATTTTGCCGAATTTTCACTAATAGTTTCGGGTGAATGGGAGCATACTTTCGAAGGAAAGACTCAAATCCTGTCAAAAGACACTTTGATTTTTTTGGGTCAAAACACTCTTCATGCCTTAAATCCCTGTTCAAAGTCTTGCAATCATTTTACCTTCTTTTTCAAAAAAGAGTATTTTGAAAAATTTCTGACAGACTTTTTTCCAAACAATATTAGTATATTACAAACAAAATTTAAAGAAACGGTTGTTACGCCGGACGTTTCTTCCTTTTTGCTTTATGAAGCGCATAGAATGATTGGTAGCCGCACCTCACACAAGCATAAAATCGAATTCCAAAATTATATGCACAACCTAATTTACTTTATGTTTTTCAGTGATAATGTACAATCCGAAACACCCAATTACAATAAATACGGTTATGCGCTGCGAAAAATTTTCGACAATTATATGTATTTGGACGAAACACTAAAAAATATTTACAATATGTATCCGGTAAGTCCTGCTACACTAATAAAGCAATTTGAAAACGAAACAGGTCAAACCATTGTTCAATACCGAAATGATAAGCGTATGGAATATGCTTCTATATTGCTTAAAGATTGGCGACTAACCGTTATTGATGTGGCAAACAAGGTGGGCATTTCCTCCCCCAGCCATTTCGCCGCCGAGTTTAAAAAGAAGTTTGGGGTTTCACCTAAAGAATTTTCCAAACGCCATGGTCTTTTAAAATAGAAACAAACAAAAAAACTGTTTTGGCAGTCAACCTTTTGCCAAAACAGTTATTATTTTTTACCTTATAAATTAAAGGCCTATTCACATATTACTTCAATGCCTTCAGGAGCAGTCCAGTCGGTTTTTATACTGCCATCCTGATTTTTAACACAGCTAACAGAAATTACGCCAAGCGGTGTGGGATATTCTCCCTTTGCCCAGTCGAGATTTCCAAGATTTGGTTTTATCTCAATTTTTTTGCAGCCAACAGAAAGAATATGTATTCCAAGCACTTCCTCTGCCAAAAAGGCAGTAGGAGCAGATGCCCATCCGTGACATAAGCTATGTCTGAATCCCTTGTAACAGAAAGCACCGTTATCACCGTGGACATCACTTTCGTTATCTTTAGGTTCACGGTATATTGGTGAAGCATTTTTTGCCCAGTCTATGTCAAAATCTTCCCAAAAGCTTGTAGCGCCTAAATTCAACATAGCACCGTAATATTCTTCTAAAATATCAAGTGTTTGTGCCATATCTTTTTTAGCTGCTGCTTTTAAGAGATAATAGCTCATAAATGTTGAGAAACCTTTAGCCCCGCCTGATAGAATTTTTTCAGCAGCAGCCATTTCATCACAACAGCCTGCAAGCGCAGTTACAGCCAAGGTTTGCTTTGCGGTATCCATATTCCATTTTGCTTTTTTTAGTATTTGAGCCTTTTCTTTGCATTGTGCAGATATTTCATCATTACCGCAAAGCTCTGCTAATTGTGAAGCCGCATCAAGTGATAAAACAAGCAAAGCTCTTGAACCTTGAACACCGGCTTGCGTTTCATTAGTCGGCCAATCGAGGAAATAAACTCCTAAATTATCGCTGCCGTCATCATTAACGGTATCTATTATTTGCTTGGTTAAGGAAATTATATATTCTTCGTTTTCCTTGAGAAAACTCTTGTCCCCTGAATAAAAATACCAATCACGTACTATTATAAGCCACCATAAAGAGTAGGTCGGATAAAAATTCATCCAACCGGGAAGCGGTGTGGCTTCTCTTATAAATGAAAGGGTTTCAGCCATGAGCGGTATATTACCGAAAACGGATTTGACCGTTAGCATTTCAGGGTGCATATCCCCCACCCAAACAAGTCGGTCTCTTTTTATGCCATCCCAAATATAATTCTGCAAGCACAAATGACAAGTATATGCTGCTGTATCGTAGATTTTGTTAAGGGTGTCATTGCTACAGCTAAAGCTTCCAAGATAAGGAATATCTCTGTAAGCTGAAACCGCAACCACCGATTTAATAGTAAGCTTGGCATTTTTGTCTTTGAGGCGGATACAAACAAAACGAAATCCCGTTTCATTAAGAGTTATATCGCTGTATGATGGAAGCATATAATCGGTATCACGTATAGCGTGGTCGTTTGTTGCGTTTTTTACACCAATACCGCTTAAAGCTTCCGCAACAGATTCGCCACAGGTTATATGTACATTTGCCGGGCTTGCAGTAAAGGTCAAGTGTGTTAAAATCCTAACCGATGCATTAAGCTCTTTACCGAAGTCAAGCAAAACACCTGTCATCTCACCGCTGTCATCATTTTCTAAAATGACACAGTCCGGCTCACTTAATCCTATTTGCATATCCTTTTCTACAAGCAAAGATTCAGCATTTTGAACATTGCCAAAGACTTTTACAAGTCTTACGGGAAATAAAAACTCTCTTTTTCTTACATCATACATACATTTCACCATTCCTTTCAAAAAACAGAAATAAAATTTCTTATACAACTATTTACAATTATACTTCAACCATAAAATTTTGCAACATCTGTTTTTTATGAATTGTGCCGATTTTTTAAAGCACACCAAAACCAAAATGCTATCAATATAACTTTTTTCCATACTTCAACGCCTTTGTTAATATAAAAATAACTTGATATATTAAACACAACCGTAAGTTTCTTATCTTTTTTAAAAAATGTGGTTGACTTTTTTTAATCAATATGGTAATATGTTAAAGTCGCAATTCGGAGAGGTATCGAAGTGGTCATAACGAGGCGGTCTTGAAAACCGTTTGGGGGAAACCCCACAAGGGTTCGAATCCCTTCCTCTCCGCCATTTTTTTATCTGTGTATAGGTAATTACAATTTATATATACTTACAACGTATAGCAATTTGGAGTAGTACTCAAGTTGGTGACGAGGCGCCC
>JAZNWW010000045.1:0-2190 GCA_045593535.1 Acutalibacteraceae bacterium | reverse complement strand
CAAATAGAGCCTTTCACTCTGCGCCAAAGCACTGAGTGATAACAACAAAGCCACTATAAGTATGACACTCTTTCTAACCATTTCGCCTATGCGTGCGTATAAATCGGTCAAAAATAGTGAAAATTTTTTATTTTTTCGTACATTTGTGGCAAATAATTGAAACGCCAAATGAAAAAAACAACTAATGCCGAACTTGGTCGCCCTACGGTCGAGGAGTTTCGCAAGATGGAGAAGATGCCCGTAGTAGTGGTTTTGGACAACGTTCGCTCTGCCCAAAATGTAGGTGCATTTTTCCGCACGGGCGACGCCTTTGCTGTCGAAAAAATAGCCCTCTGCGGCATCACCGCAACACCCCCTTCGCGCGAGATTCACAAGAGTTCGTTGGGGGCTGAATTTTCGGTCGAATGGGCGCACTTTGCAAGCACCGTCGAGTGTGTGCAACAACTTAAAAGTGAGGGATATACCATTGTCGCTATCGAACAGATTGCGGAGTCGGTGATGTTGGATAAATTCGAGCCTGTTGCGGGCGAAAAATATGCCCTTGTTTTCGGCAACGAGGTGGAGGGCGTAGCGCAGGAGGTTGTGGATGTCTGCGACTCGGCGATCGAGATACCGCAACTCGGCACAAAACACTCGCTGAATGTCTCGGTTTCGGGCGGCGTGGTACTGTGGAAATTCTTTGAAAATATGCGATAAGTCGGCAGTAATGAGGTGGCAATGAATGACAATCGTTCGCATACGCTCACTGAATGACAAGCCGACAAGATATTATTGGATGCCATTGAGCAGTCGCAGAATGCGCTGTCATTCTATGTCATTACTCCCCCAAAACAACGCCCTCGCACCTAAAGCGAGGGCGTAACATTTAAAGTCAAAGACCTAATCATTAGAACGAGCACACTGCACGCACATGATGGTTGTTGCTTTTAGCGTCATAATCAATATCTCCCGAAAAAATGTCGACATACAACGCATGACCTGAACCAGCTTCTGTTGAAGACCAGTGACTGAACATCATTATAGCATATCCTTTTTCTTCAAGAGCGAGGTTAATCCGTGCAGGCGCATCTTTTATTTTTGACAATTCATCTTTGGATGGCATTCGCCAACCTTTGCCGTAACGGGCACACCACTGTTTTGCTGCTTCCCAGTTATACTCCCCGTCTGTTACGCTGATAACCTTACCGTGTTGTCCGTCGCTTGTGATTTCAAATACAACACCTTTCGCACCAGCGACCTCTATGATATCGCCAATTTTATACGCAAATACAGTGGATATAGATGCAAATATTGCAATACATACAAGTAGTATCTTTTTCATAATTTCAGAATTTTAATCGTTAAATTTTGTTTATTTGAGTTATGTCCGCAGTCATATTCAATCTGCTTTAATAGATAGCCCTTATTGGGCAATTTTGGAATAATCTAGTGGAAATGTAAGTATATCACTATACTCTGTTGGCGTTATCACCCAACAAATATGTTCACCTTTTTTACTAGGATCAAGTGGTTTTACAACGGTATGAAGCCTAACCTCTCCATCCTTTACATAGGCCGCTACATGTCCTGAGACAAACCCATCACAAGGTCCTAAAAGTCGAAAATCAAAAAAATAGAACGCAACACCGTCAAGAGTAGTCACGTTATTATCTTTCGATAAGCACAAATCTTGCGAATAGACATAGCTAATTTTTTTATTACCATCAGACTCAAAAATAAGATAATTAGGTTCGCCTTGTTTATTGGTAAAGTATGTAAAATAGACATCAAGATCCCTAAAATTTAAATAATCTTTAAATTTTCCATCAGAATCAATTGTATTTCGTTCTATAACCTTATAACATTTTCCTGCAGTAAATTTGAAAGGAGTTACAGCATACATCGAAGTCACAGAACAAACAAATAGTGTTGCCAATATCAATCGTTTCATATATTTCTGTTTTATGATTATGGTATTTTGTCCGCTGAAAGTTTAGGTAGTTGTGGGCAGAGCGTAAAAAGAGTGCGGACTAAATTCGTCTATCGGAAATTGAGGTCTTCGACTACCTGTGCACCCAAATATACGGAATAAAGCCCACACCAAGTTATGATGTGAGCGTCAAACTTTATTCCATGGGTGCAAATTTGAAAGTGTCGAAGTTTCAATTTCCCAAAATAAAAATTAACGCTTTTTATCTCTATATGTCCCTA
>JAZNWW010000044.1:0-55154 GCA_045593535.1 Acutalibacteraceae bacterium | reverse complement strand
GTACAAATGAGAAAGCTTATAAGCATTGGAAAGTATAAAATAGAAAGCATTTATTATTTTTAAAAGCCAATCAATAATAAGCATTATTATACTCCCTTAAATATATTATGCAATATTTTCTTCCTTTAAATCATCAATATTAACAGCCTCTCCGTGAGGAATCGGCTTCCACTCTACCTTGGTAAATAAAGCGATAACCATAGCAAGCTTTCCGATGAAATCAAAAATCGGGAAAGTAATTGTATACCATACTTTTTTATACCAAGACATTTTGATTATTCGTTTGTGTTCGATTATGAATACGTAAGCTGCGGTCAGCATACCGTTAATATAAGAATAAGCGGTCCAATAAAGCGCACACGCCGCAATCCAAAGATATTGCTCAAATCCATTAGTAATATGAATTTGATTTACTCCAAAAAATCCTAAAATCTGTTCGAGCAAATCTGCGGCAAAGCCGATACCGTATTCTCTGCCAAATGCAATACCTAAAACTGCATATAAAGAATACTGCACAAACTTTTTAAATACTGACCAAAGTCCATTCGGAAAAACGACAGTCAGCATATCAAAGCTCATAAAACGCAAACGAATATTATTGACAAAGCGTTTGAATTTTGTAGTGGTTTTAGGAACATCCTTATTAGCGGCACCGCCGGTATAAAATATGTGCAAAAACAGCTTGCCACCCGTTTCAACAAACGCCTGCAAATGTCCCTTTGCCCAACGGATACGCTGTCGCATTGCAATTTTCATATCAAGAGGTTGTTCATCATAGAAAATTGCTTCATTGTTGTAAGATATTTTATAGCCCTGTTCAACAGCATCGGCACAAAATGCACGGTCTTCAGTGAGAGAAGTGTAATTCCAACCGTTCCTAATAAGCTCCCAAGAAAATAGGAAGCCTGTACCTTGAATACGGGTTGCCAAATGAAAAAGCGAACGAGCCCTGTGTTCGTTTCTGACAGTACGTAACCAATGAATCGAATATGAAGCGGCAATCCAGTTGCTGTCAAAGTTTTTACTGCTCCTGTAAGATGTTACAATCTTTTCACCCGCAGAAAATGACTCATTCATACGAGTAATATAATCGCTTTTTAAAAGATTATCTGCATCAAAGAGGAAATATCCGTCATAAACCGATACATCACCGTAATCTTCCTTAATCTTATTAACTAAAAATTGTAAAGCAAAGCCTTTGGTGCGGTGTGCATCATCAAAACGCTCATAGCACACAGCGCCAAGACTACGTGCTATTTCTGCAGTTTTGTCGGTACAGTTGTCAGCAACAACAAAAATATCAACAAGCTCGCTCGGATAATCCTGCTTTCTGATACTGTCAATCAAATTGCCGATAACAGGTTCTTCATTTCTTGCGGCGATTAAGACAGCGTACTTGTGAAATTCTGATGTTTTCTTAAATTTTCTTGTAGCAAAAATACCGGTAATCTTAAAAATATCTCTGTACTTATAAGCATAAGTAAGAAAATTACCAATATATTTAATCGCTTTTAAAATAATATCAATAATTATCATTAAAAAACCTCAAATTAGTTAAATCTCATTTCTGCCTTCAAGTGCACGAGCCAAGGTAAACTCATCGGCATATTCAAGGTCACTGCCTACAGGAATACCGTAAGCCAAACGTGTAACCTTAACTCCCATTGGCTTTACAAGCCTTGAAATATAGCTGGCAGTAGCCTCACCCTCGACTGTAGGATTAGTTGCCATAATGATTTCAGAAACCGTACCATCTGACAGTCTTGACATCAATTCTTTAATACGTAAGCTGTCGGGTGTAATCCCGTCAAGCGGAGAAATCACACCGTGCAGAACGTGATAAAGACCACGAAATTCACGAGTCCGTTCAAACGCCATAATATCTTTGGGCTCGGCAACAACACAAATCTGTGAGTGATTACGTGTTTGGTCCGAACAGATATTACAGACCTCCATATCTGTAAAGCCTTGACAGACTTTACAAAAATGAATTTTCTTACGAGCGTTTATGAGTGCATCTGCAAACTTTTCCGCCACTTCGGGTGGTTGTTCTAAAATGCTGTAAGCTAAACGCTGTGCGGTTTTTTTGCCAATACCCGGAAGCCTTTCAAACTGCGAGATTAACTCGGTCAGTGGAATAATGTTGTTATTAGCCATAATTAGAATAGACCGGGCATATTGAAACCGCCTGTGATAGCGCCCATTTCTTCTTCAGAAACTTTAGCGGCATTGGAAATTGCTTCATTTACTGCAACTGTCACTAAATCCTCAAGCATTTCAACATCATCGGGGTCAACTGCATCGGGATTGATTTTTATTGATTTAATCAAATGCTTGCCATCAACAGTCACTTCAACCATACCGCCACCTGAAGTAGCACTATATTCTCTTTCCTCCAAATCGGCTTGAAGTGCCTGCATATCTTCTTGCATTTTTTGTGCCTGCTTGAGCATTTGGTTCATATTGCCGGGGCCACCGGAATTAGGAATTCTAACCTTCATTTTATAAATCTCCTTTAGTTAATTTCAAAATTTTTAAGTTTATCTGCAATTTCTGCTAACGGGTCACTTTCTTTTGAAGCAGACTTTTTTGTGTAAGGACCCAATTTGTAGGTCTTGCCTAAAACAGTAAAAGCTGCTTTTCTGATAGCATCCTTATATTGCGAATTTGCAGTATTTATCATTGTTCTGAACTGTGCATTTGGAGCATCAATCAGTAAATAATCGCCTTTTATAAAAGCCTTTGAATCATTGAGCACACCCCAAATAAGCGGTGACGAGGTTTTTAAGATACGAAGTATCTCCTCCCAGCTTTCAAGCGCACCATCGGAAATCTCTGTTGCTTGCGAGGATGATTCCTCCGGCAAGGGTATTTCATCCTCCACGGTCTCGCTTACAGACTTTGCAGTCTCCTTTTTAACGGGTTTCACAGTAGGTTTTACCACACCGTTTTCGAGTGCTGCAATCCTTCTTTCAAGGGCATTTATATCCGCAGAAACAGTCGGGTCACACATTTTGATTACCGACATTTCCATTTCACAGCGCCTGTTACCGCTTTGCATTGCGGCGGATGCGTTCTGTAAAATATTGAGACAATACATAATATCCTTAATGTCATAAGCTTCTGCTTGCTCTTTTAAACTTTCTAAATGCTTGGTCGAACAAACAATAGGAGGTTTTTTACCTCGCACGGTTTTGATTATCATCAAATCTCTGTAATGAGAAGTGAGACCCGATAAAAGTCTTAACATATCTACAGAGGAATTGTGAAGCTTGTCTATTAAAACAAGTGCTTCCTCGGTATTATGAGCGTTTATGGCATCAGCCAGCTCTAAAAGATACTCGTTTCCTGCCATTGCACAAACACTTTCAACGACTGCTTCATCAATCTCCTTACTGCTTGAAGCACAAAGGTCTAATATAGACAAGGCATCACGCATACCGCCATCAGCCGCCGCCGCAATAAGAGTTGCGGCATTGTCGGTTACACTCAAGCCTTCATTTTCGGCAATAAACTGTATCCTTTCACAAATTTTTTCACTGTCAATACGCCTGAAATCGAAACGCTGACAACGAGAAAGAATTGTTGCAGGTAATTTGTGTACCTCGGTGGTGGCGAGAATAAATATAACGTGTTCGGGTGGTTCTTCAAGTGTTTTAAGCAAAGCATTGAAAGCACTTATAGAAAGCATATGAACCTCATCAATTATATAAACTCTATACTTTGAAGAAGAAGGTGTAAAATTGACTAAATCACGTAATTCCCTGATGCTTTCAACAGAGTTGTTAGAAGCGGCATCAATCTCAATAATATCGGTATTTTCGCCATCAGAAATATTTATACAGGATTGACAAGAAAGACAAGGGTCACCATCTTTAGAGTCAAGACAATTTACCGCCTTTGCCAAAATTTTAGCACAGCTTGTCTTGCCGGTACCACGAGTACCCGTAAAAAGATATGCGTGAACACAAGTATTACTCGCAAGCTCGTTTTTTAATGTTTCAGTAATGTGCTCCTGTCCGATTACATCTGAAAAGGTTTGTGGGCGATATTTTCGATATAAAGCTTGATATGCCAATATGATCACCTCGTAAAATTTACTCACAACAAAATTGCGCACAATAGTGTACGAATGAGCCGATTGACTGCGGCGCACAGGAAATACCACTTAATGCTGCTCGGTTCCCCGCCTGACATGGTTCGTAGCGTCCCATCGCACAGGACCCGCCCATTCGCACACTGCTGTACGCAATGCTGATTAACTTTAAGTATAATAACACATTTTTTCAAAAAAAACAATAGTAAAGATATAAAATGTTGAAAAAAAATAGAAATACTGTTATAATAAGATTGTTATGAAATAATACTATTGTAATTATAGCGACAAGTTCAGTACAAGGAGCATTTTTTATGTCAATTTTTTTAACTGAAAATTTTTTTAATTTAGATGGTAGTATTCTCTCACCTCTTTTTGAGAATGTCGAAAACGTTTATGAAGTATTACCTAAAATTTCGGATTTTATTAAAACATTAGGACCGACACTTGATAAAAACATCTTCGAAGAAAAAGGCGAAAATATTTGGGTAGCAAAATCGGCTAAAATTGCCCCAACTGCAAGTATTACAGGTCCTTGTATTATTTGTGAGGATGCAGAAGTAAGACATTGTGCTTTTATAAGAGGAAATGCGTTTATTGGCAAAAAATGTGTTGTAGGAAATTCTACCGAGCTCAAAAACGTTCTACTCATCGGCAACGTTCAGGTGCCTCACTATAACTATGTCGGTGACTCTATACTCGGTAATTTTTCACATATGGGAGCTGGCTCTATTACCTCAAACGTAAAGTCAGATAAAACTTTAGTCACCATTAAGTTGGATGGTGAAATACACGAAACAAAGCTCAAAAAATTCGGAGCAATAATCGGGGACAATGTTGAAATCGGTTGTGGCTCGGTACTAAACCCAGGAAGCGTAATCGGCAAAAACTGCACTATTTATCCCCTCTCATCAGTTAGGGGTTATATCAAAGAAAACAGCATTTACAAAAAGGCCGGAGAGGTAGTTATTAAAAAATGATAACGGAAAAATGGGATATACTCGATGAAAACGGCAAGCTGACAGGAAAAAAAGCTGTTCGTGGATTGAGTATTTTAAAACGTGGTGAATTTCACCTTGTGGTCCATATTTGGATTTTATCAAGTGACAATAAAATACTCGTTCAGCGCCGTTCCGATGATAAAAAGCTTATGCCGGGCGAATGGGCGGCAACAGGCGGCGCTGCTGTCTCCGGTGAAAATTCTTTCACAGCAGCAAAGCGTGAATTATTTGAGGAATTAGGTATAATCAGCGATGAAAACTCCCTCAAAAGACTTTTCAGAGTTAAAAGAAGAAATTCGTTTTTAGATGTTTGGTATATAGAGACCGATGTAAAAATTGATGAATTAACACTCCAAAAAACCGAAGTAGCAGAGGCTAAATGGGTCACAAAAGATGAATTAGACGCTATGATTAAAAATGGTGAATATCACAATTACGGAAACGATTATTTTTCAAAAGTTTTTGAAAAAATCGATACATTTAAAGGAGTCAGAAAATGAGTTACAGCGTAAAAGGTGCTTCGTGTGCAAGATGTAAAGCTTATCTTTTTGATGAAGATGAGGTTGTAGTTTGTCCAATATGCGGAGCTCCCCATCACAGAGACTGTTATGATGCAATCGGACACTGTGCTTTAGAAGAACTTCACGGCACTGAAAATCAATATAATCCCGAAACCGCAAGAACACAATCGGAAGAAAATCAATTTAAACAAGAACCGCCACAGAACGATTTTAACAAAGACACTTTCGGTGGAGGATATTCTAATAATCCGTACCGCCAAAGTGGTTTTAACAATTCTCCTTTTGGTGCAAGCCCTTTTACAAACTTTGATTTTTTGGGCGGCGTACCAAAGGATTATAAGTTATCCGAAAACGTAACAGCTGAGGATGCCAAGAAATTTGTTGTTTCAAATACGCACAGATATATACCGAAATTTGCTTCGTTTTTCGGCAAGAAAAAGGCTTCGTGGAATTGGTTAGCCTTCCTTTTCCCTGTACCTTGGCTATTTTGCAGAAAAATGTATTCATTAGGTTTTTTTGCGGGATTTTTTAAAATCATATCTACCCTTTTGTCCTTTCCGCTTATGGAAAAGCTTTCACAGTTGGGAGTTATGAATTCGGGTACTTATCCGCAAATGATGCGTGAACTTTATACAATTATGCCCTCTTTGCCAAAAGAGCTAATAATTATAACTCTTATTTCTTCCCTTCTCAACATAGCAATAATGGTTGTAACGGGTATTTTGGGTGATTATTGGTACAAAAAGCATACGATATCATCCATAGAAAAAATAAAGCGTGACAGCGCTGATCAAAGTGAAAGTTACCGCAAAAAAGGCGGAGTTAACATCTTTTGGTTTTATTTGGCGTATATGGCACTCCAAATTGTACCTAACATAATAATTTCATTTATATAACCTGCAATGAAAAAATACAAAGTTTTATTTTTAGACCTTGACAATACTTTGCTTGATTTTACAAAGGCGGAAAGCAGTGCAATTAAAAAGGTTTTAACCAAGTTTTCTCTACCAAACGATGATGTAGCCGTTAAAACTTATTCGTTAATAAACGATTCTTATTGGAAGCGTTTTGAAAAGGGCGAAATTCCAAAAAGTGCAATTTTCGAAGGCAGATTTCATACCTTTTTAGAACAATATGATTTGAAAGCCGATGTACCTGCTATTTCGAAAGCGTATTTTGAAGCGCTTTCGAAAACATATTTTACGGTCAACGGTGCAATCGAGATATTGGATTATCTGAAACGCAAGGGCTATTACCTCACCGCAACTACAAACGGTGTGGCACTTACACAATATAATCGCATTAAGGAATCGGGGTTAGAGCCATATTTCGACAGCGTTTTTGTTTCCGAAACGGTAGGCTTTCAAAAACCACAAACAGAATATTTCCAATTTGTTCTCTCACATATCCCGAAATGTGAAAAAAGTGATGTTTTAATCATCGGCGACAGTCAAAGCTCCGATATTTTAGGCGGTATAAATATTGGGATTGACACCTGCTGGTACAATCCGAAGCACGAAGTTGCAACACATAAATCACAGTTTAAAATTCACACACTTCTTGATTTGAAAAACATACTATAAAAAGAGCACTAACATCTGTACCCTGTCGGGTTCGGAGGTTAGTGCTTTAGTTTTATTATTGAAACTCCTTACAGTAAAGCAGTTTACCGTTTGCATCGTAATACTCAATAATAATCGATTCGGCATCGGGTACTTCTTCTCGTGCGTTATCGAGCATTTCGATATATGTATCTTTACTCTCCTCGACACCTTGCTCCAAAACTTCGGTAACGGCATCAAAAACAGACTCATCAACCTCTGTATTGATAACCGCCTTTATAACAAGACTGTCGCCTTTTCCGGAAATTTCAATGCTGCAGTCATCTTCAGACAAACTTTCGCAAATGGTATCAAACATTTTACGATTTTCTTCAATATACTTATCCATAGTTTTGTCTGCACCAAACGAGCAACCCGAAAGCGAGAAAACCAAAAGTAATGATAGTAAAACCGCCACAAACTTCTTCATAAATTTCACCTATTCAAAATAAATCTTATTTTTAAGTGCATCGAGCATAATTTTAGCACTGCTCATATTTGTAGAAAGCGGGATTTTTTGTACATCACAAAGGCGAAGTAGCGCCGAAACATCCGGTTCGTGAGGCTGTGCGGTTAAAGGGTCACGAAGGAAAATTACAAGATCTAAATTTCCATCTGCAAGCATAGCGCCTATTTGTTGGTCACCGCCTAAAGGACCGCTTTTCATACGGTGAATTTTAAGACCTGTTTCTCCCATTATAAGTGTGCCGGTAGTACCGGTAGCATATAATTCGTGCTCACATAAAACATCTTGATATGCGATAGCAAGCTTAATAATATCATCTTTTTTCTTGTCGTGTGCAATAAGTGCAATTTTCATATAAAACATCCTTTCTTATGTTATTGATACCATAATAAACTATTGCCGATGAAATTTCAAGTATAATGTAAATTAGATAAAAGGATTCTTTATTCAACAAATACCTAAAATACTTAAATTAAAAAAACCTGAAACACCCTAAAGGGCATCTCAGGTTTTTTGGTGATCCATCGGGGATTCGAACCCCGGACACCTTGATTAAAAGTCAAGTGCTCTGCCAACTGAGCTAATGAATCATTTGCTTGTCCTTTTTGAGACAGCTTAAATATTATATCAAGGTCGTATTCAAAAGTCAATACCAAAATTCATTTTTTTTAAAATTTTTGAGAAATAGCACCCACAAGGAGAAATTGAACAAAAAGAATACAAGGAAGGCTTATTAAAAATTTGGGCTTATTGATTTTATGATGTGCCATAAACATACCGAGAAGCATACCGATACTACCGCCTATTAGTGATAAAAACATCAGAAACCTTTCCGAAACACGCCATTTCTTTTTAATTGCACAGATTTTATCATAAACGCAAAAGCTAAACGATAAGATATTTATGACTATCGTATAAAAGGTTAAAAAATTCATTGCAGCTCCCTCAAAAGATTTGAGTTTATTATATCACCCGCTTGTCACCTTTTCAATCTGTTTTTTCAGTTTTACAATTATTCTTTTTTCAAGTCTGGAAATATATGACTGTGAAATACCCAAAGTATCTGCAACCTGCTTTTGTGTATATTCATCATATCCGTTCATACCAAAACGCATTTCCATTATCTGTTTTTCTCTAACCGGAAGTCCTTTCACGAATTTATTGAGCTGTGCTTTTTCATCCTCCATTTCGATTTCTCTGCCTACCTCATCCGGTTCACTTCCCAAAATATCAGAAAGCAAGAGCTCGTTTCCATCCCAATCTACATTTAATGGTTCTTCAATCGAAATATCGTTTTTGTGGGAAGAATTTTTTCTCAAGTGCATAAGTATCTCGTTTTCAATACAACGTGAAGCATAGGTTGCAAGCTTGATATTCCTGTCAATCGAAAAAGTATTTACCGCCTTGATAAGTCCGATTGTTCCTATTGATACCAAATCCTCAATACCAACGCCCGATGTATCAAATTTTTTCGCAATATACACTACAAGTCTTAAATTATGTACTATCAATTTATCTCTTGCAAAATCATCATTTAACTTTAAAAGTGCGATTTCCTCGGTCTGTGATAATGGTGGCGGTAATTTTTCGCTTCCTGCAATATAATATGTGGGTTTTACAATTCCTAATTTAAAAAATATTTTTAAAAGAAAAAGTTTAAGTTTCATATTACTCTCCTATATACTCGAAAATTTTTGGATTTAAAATTGCCCGATAGTCGTCACTTAAGGCGGTTTTCGATTCAGCTATTATCGGTTTTTTTAAAACAATGGTTTTGTCTTTTGTTTTTACAACCGCCTTATCTGACCTTATACCTTTTAAATAATCTTTACCTGAAACCGTAACACAAGGAATTATCCTGAAACGAGAAGATAATTTTTCGTTCTTTTCAACTTCACCGAACAAGGATGATATATCTCGCTTATCAGCTATAATAATATCGCTTTGTGAAAATACATCCTCAATCGAATTTCCGCTGTCAATTATAGATGGCAGCTCAATATATTTATTTTCATAAAAAATCGTTACCTCTGCTTTTTTAGCAGTATTTGAAGAAGATTTGAAAATTTTCTTCAAAAGCGAAAATATAAGATAAAAAACAATGGTAAAAATTATTAGCTCTAAAGCCGAAATGTTAAAATAAACCACCGAATTTAAAACCAAAATATTTTTTGGTGAAAATGATTTATAAATAAATGTTATTATCCCTGCAAAAATAAAGCTTAAAGTCAAATACACAAAATAAGTTTTTAGATATAATTTTATGGTTTTCAGCTTGAAAGCGATTAAAACTGCCGAAAAAGCAACAAACAATTTAAATGAAAAATCAATAAAAGCGTTCGAGTTTTCAAAAAATATGTAAAGCGAGGAAAGCGCCGATATAAAGGCTGACAACAAAAGTCTTGATAATTTGTATTTGATTTTCAACACTCTTGATGTCAAAAGTAAAAGAAAATAATCAACAATAAAATTCACAAGAATTAAAACATCGACATAAATTATCACTCACATCAACCCTTTTCATTGAAAATTATACAACAAAGCTTTAAAAAAGAGTGTCGAAAATTGCGCTTAAAATCAAATAATTTCTTTGACTATATGGTTAATATATGGTATATTATATAACGATATAACTACTGAGAAGGTGTTACCTTATGAAAAACATTTGGCACGATATGCCACAGAACAGAATTTCACCCGAAGATTTCATTGCAGTAATTGAAATTTCAAAGGGCAGTAAAAAGAAATATGAGCTCGACAAGGAAACGGGTTATATAATCCTCGACAGAATTCTTTATACTTCAACCCGTTATCCCGCAAACTATGGTTTTATTCCCTTGACTTACGGCGATGACAATGACCCGCTTGATGTTTTGCTTATATGCACAGAATCTCTCGACCCGCTCACCTTGGTTCGTGCTTATCCCATTGGTGTGATTTCTATGATTGATGGAAATGAAAGTGATGAAAAAATCATTGCTGTCCCATACACAGACCCGACCTATAACGGATATAAGGATATAACCGACCTTCCGAAACACGTTTATGAAGAAATGTGTCACTTTTTTGAGGTATATAAAACTCTCGAAAACAAGCAAACTGCTGTTAACGAGGTTGGCGGCAGAGATGCCGCAATCGAGGTCATCAAAAACGCAATGAATTTATACAATAAAAAATTCAGATAACAATTAAATTGGAGCTTAGAAATGATAAATAACAGTATTAGAAAACTTGTTTGTTATGCTCTGAATTGCGGACTTATTACAAAGCGTGATGAAATTTTCACAACCAACCGCATTTTAGAGATTTTACATATTGATGAATATAATTGTGCTGAAAATTTCACAGATGTAAATTTAGAGGAAACATTGAAGGAATTACTCGATTATGCTGTGAATAAAGGCTTAATCGAGGATACCATCACTCACAGGGATTTGTTTGATACAAAGCTTATGTCGGCACTAATGCCAAGACCGAGTGAGGTTACCGACAAATTCTACGATTTATACGATAAATCTCCGAAAGAGGCAACCGATTATTTTTACAAGCTTTCCTGCGACAGCGATTATATCCGCCGTTACAGAATTGCACGTGATATGAAATGGAAAACCTCTACAGAATACGGTGATATTGACATAACGATAAATCTTTCAAAACCTGAAAAGGACCCAAAAGCTATCGCTGCGGCAAAAACTGCCAAGCAGTCTGGCTATCCTAAATGTGCACTTTGTCGTGAATGTGAAGGCTATGCCGGAAGGCTCAACTACCCCGCACGTCAAAATCACAGAATTATTCCTGTTACGATAAATAACAGCGATTGGTACTTCCAATATTCCCCATACGTTTATTATAACGAGCATTGTATTGTTTTTTGCGGAGAGCATTTACCTATGTCGATAAATCACCAAACCTTTGGAAAACTGCTTGATTTTGTAAAGCAATTCCCTCACTATTTTGTCGGCTCAAATGCAGATTTGCCAATTGTTGGCGGTTCAATTTTAACGCATGACCATTTCCAAGGCGGTAACTACACCTTTGCTATGGCAACTGCTCCTATTGAGCATAAGCTCACCTTCAAGGGCTTTGAGGATATTGAAGCGGGTATTGTTAAATGGCCGATGTCAGTTATAAGACTGCGCCATAAGGACTCAAATAGGCTAATTCCTTTGGCTTGTAAAATTTTGGATGCTTGGAGAGGTTATACCGATGAGAGCGCTTTCATATTTGCTGAAACTAACGGTGAGCCTCACAACACAATTACACCAATCGCCCGTAAAAACGGTGATACATTTGAGCTTGATTTAGTTCTTCGCAACAATATCACAACCGATGAACATCCTATGGGTGTATATCATCCTCACGCAGAGCTTCACCACATAAAGAAAGAAAATATCGGTCTGATTGAAGTTATGGGCTTGGCGGTTTTGCCTGCACGCCTAAAAAGTGAAATGGCTCTTCTTAAAACCGCTATTCTCGAAAATCGTGATATTAAAAACGATGAAGTTCTCGAAAAGCACTTTGATTGGACAAATGAATTAAAGGCAAAATACGATAACATCACAAAGGATAATG
Source organism: Acutalibacteraceae bacterium (assembly GCA_045593535.1). Taxonomy (GTDB): domain Bacteria; phylum Bacillota; class Clostridia; order Oscillospirales; family Acutalibacteraceae; genus UBA737. Next base: position 42,897 of record JAZNWW010000044.1, on the reverse strand, counting down.
TCGATAAAATTATCGAAGATGAAATCGGTATCGTATTTACAAAGGTTTTAGAGCACGCCGGTGTCTTCAAGCGTGATGAAAAAGGTGCTATTGCATTTAAAAAATTCTGTGAAAGCGTAAAATAAAATGTTTATTGACCAATTTAAAACTGTACTTGTTCAGGTTTTAATTTTACTGCTACTTATAGTTGTTGGCTATATTTTAACTAAAACTAAAATCCTGACAGACAAAGGTGTCAAAAGTATGACCGATATGGTCTTAATGCTTGTGACCCCTTGCGTTATTATCAAATCATTTACAAGAGAATTTGACAAAAGTCTTCTTAAAAACCTTCTTATAAGCTTTTTAATTGCGTTTTTAGTACATATTGCATTTATTCTTTTGAGTCGCTTGCTTATGCGTTCAAATGATAAAAACAGCGAGAAGGTTTTGCAATTCGGCATTATTTTTTCAAACTGCGGTTATATGTCAATTCCGCTTCAACAGGCATTACTCGGTGATATGGGAACCTTTTACGGCTCATCATATATTGCGATTTTCAATGTTTTTGTTTGGAGCTATGGCATACTTTTAATGAGTGGCGATAAAAAATATTTGACCCCAAAAAAGCTTATCATCAACCCCGGTATTATCGGTGTGACAGTTGGTCTTTTAATATTCCTTTTGTCAATCCCCGTACCAAAACCAATTAGTGAAACGGTTTCATATATTGCTTCACTCAATACTCCACTTCCGATGATTATAATCGGCTTCCATTTGGCAAACAGCAATCTTCTTGATGGCTTAAAGGATATTAAATGCCTTTATTCAATGCTTTTAAAATTGATTCTTTTCCCGCTTTTAGCGCTTGGTTGTATGTATCTGTGCGGAGTAAGAGATACACTTTTAGTATCTGCTGTAATCTCCGTGAGCGCACCTACTGCCGCAATCACAACAATGTTCTCCGCAAAGTACGAAAGAGACACCTCACTTTCTGCAAATATGGTTTCACTTTCGACTATTGCATCATTGCTCACAATGCCACTAATTGTAACATTGGCTCAAACTATTGCATAAATTTGACACCTCGGTCAATAATATGTCCGAGGTGATTTTTTTGGAAAATTTAACACTTAGTGAAAAGGAAAAAACTCTTTTAAAAGACTTGAAGGGACAGGAAAAGATTTGTGTTGAAAAATACACAAAGTATGCTTCAATTGCACTTGACACACAGCTAAAGCAACTGTTTACCGAAATATCAAATGTCGAGCGAGAGCATCTTTCAACACTCACACAAGTTGAAAACGGTACACTTCCCTCAACTAATTCGGGTGCAAAACAAATGGTTAATACTATATTTTCCGAATATTACGGTATGGGCGATACTCCCGACAAGCAGTCCGACTGTTACCTTTGCTCTGACCTTTTAGCAGATGAAAAGCATGTTTCAAATCTCTACAATACCTGCATATTTGAATTTCGTGAAACACCGCTTCGTGATGCACTTAACCACATCCAAAAGGAAGAACAAGAGCACGGTAAGGCAATTTATGACTATATGTCAAAAAATAATATGTATTCATAAGAAAAGAAGGTTAAAAACCTTCTTTTTTATTGACATATTTAAGTTAAAGCTTTAGAATTAGTTACGGTGATATTATGTCAATAACAAAAAAACCAATACATATATTTGAGCCGACACCCTTACAATGCGGTCAGGCAGTGCTTTCTATGCTATCGGGCGAAAACGTTGAAAAAATAATAAGTATTGTCAAAACTGACCGAGAAACAACTCTGAAGCAGATGTTTTTATGCCTTGATGCTTTAGAAATTTCATATTCTAAAGAACGCAAGGAGGCAAAAATTAAAAATGACCTTCCGAAAATCGCAATATTAAGTCTTGAAACGCCTCGTTGTTGGCATTGGTCGCTATACTTTGATGGTGTTTTTTTCGACCCCGAGCACGGAGTTTTAGATGACTTCCCGACCTCGAAAAGAAAATATTATTGGGAAATTAAAGCATAACACTCAAAACTGCATAAATTCTTGTTTTCTTCGACATAATACACAGAAAATACTTGACAAATTCTCCTTATCGGTTTAATATGATAAAGTACATTTTCGAAAGGAAATTAACACTTATGAAGTCTCTACATCTTGACAATCGATTTATCAGCTTTTTCAGCTTTGGCTTTTATGGTCAAGGCTTTTATTGCTATTCTGAAAAATCGAGTGTTCTGATGAGTGAATAATTTTCGCATCAAGTGATGCGTTCTTCACACAGTTTGTTGAAGCGACACTCGACGGAAGTTAAGTGTCGCTTTAATTATTTGAATAGTCTATCAAGAATTTATTAAAAAGAGGTGTCTCTAATGTCACTTATCACTATTCCCGTAAACACAGGCAGACCTTATGAAATATTACTTGGTCGCAATCTGTTAAAAGATGCGGGCAGGCTTGTTCGTGAGGTACATACAAAAGGTCAAAAAGCACTAATTATAACCGATAGTAATGTTGGTCCAATTTATGCGGATACTGTAAAGGAAAGCTTAAAATCTGCGGGATACAAGGTTGTTAGTCTTTTCACCTTTCCTGCCGGTGAAAAAAGTAAGCAAATTGCTACAATTTCTGATATGTACACCGCTTTAGCTCGTGATAAATTTGATCGCTCTGACATCATTATCGCTCTTGGTGGCGGTGTCACGGGCGATATGGCGGGCTTTGCCGCAGCGACTTGGATGCGTGGTATTCCCTTTGTTCAAATTCCGACTACTCTGCTCTCTTTGGTTGATTCATCTATAGGTGGCAAAACCGGCGTTGATATAATAGAAGGCAAAAATCTTGTCGGTGCATTTTGGCAACCGCTACGTGTTATTGCTGACATCGACACTTTATCAACATTACCTGACTATTATTTTACAGATGGTATGGGCGAGGTTGTAAAATCTGCTTGCATTGCTGACAGCGACCTCTTTTCTTTGCTCGAAAAAACACAAGAATTTTCTCCCGATGTACTTATCGAGGTTGTTAAAAGATGTATGCTTGTAAAAAGTCGTGTTGTCGAAAAAGATGAACACGAAAGCGGTGAAAGAAAGTTTCTTAACTTTGGTCATACACTCGCACACGCACTCGAAAAACATCTCAATTATGAAGGCATTAGTCACGGTTGTGCAGTAGCTGTCGGTATGGCGGCAATCACTTTAGCTTCTGAAAATGAAGGACTCACCGCAAGTGGCACAGCAAATCGATTATTTGGACTATTGGAAAAGATTGGTTTGCCAACAAATAGTGATGTGCCGATTTCTTCATATATCCAAAATGTGAAGCTTGATAAAAAATGTGCAAGCGGTAAGGTTGACCTTGTACTAATCGACCGAATCGGCCACGCATTTTGTTATCCTTTGAACACCGACAGTCTCGGTGAATTTCTAAAGTAAGGACGGTTAAATATGTCCGTAATTTCTGTTACTACCTCGGAGGTTTGTGGTACAGTTGCCGCACCGCCATCAAAATCCCTGGCGCACCGAGCATTGATTGCGGCGGCGCTTACAGGTAATAGCCAAATAAAAGGTATTTTACCATCAGATGATATGAAGGCTACCCTTCGTTGTTTGGAGGCACTTGGAAAACCTTCATCAATTGAGGGTGATACTGTCACTTTTTCCGGAAACGGTCAAGTTGGCGCTATTGCCGATTGCGGTGAAAGCGGTTCAACACTTCGCTTTTTTATACCAATCTTTGCAGCTTTAGGTATTGAGGTAACATTCATAGGTAAAGGTCGCCTTCCAACACGACCCTTGACCACTTTTGAAGAGTGCCTTCCCAAACACGATGTTAAAATGACCAAAACAGATATAAGCGGTGGCATTGTACATATCAGCGGTAAGCTTTCCGCCGGTCGCTTTTTTGTAGCGGGCAATGTTTCGAGCCAATTTATAACAGGCCTGTTGTTTGCACTTCCTCTTTTAAAAGATGACAGCGAAATAATACTCACTTCCCCGCTTCAGTCTGCGGATTATGTAGAACTGACACTACAGGTTTTAGAACAAGCAGGAATAGAAATTGTCAAAATCGAAAACGGTTTTTATGTTAGGGGTTCTCAAGCTTATTCACTTAATGATTACACGGTCGAGGGCGACTGGTCACAAGCTGCGTTTTTGTTAACGGCAGGTGCTATCGGCGGTGATGTAACTGTGACAGGCTTACGAAAAGACAGTATTCAAGGCGACAAGCGTATTGAAGAGCTTTTGCGCCAAATGGGTGCAGATATTACTTGGAGCAAAGCGGGTCTCCGTTCAAAAAAAGCACCGCTTAAAGCAGTTGATATTGATGTATCAGACATTCCCGACCTCTTGCCTATTTTGTCGGTAGCGGCGGCAAGTGCTGACGGTCGAACACGACTTTATAATGCCGCAAGACTGCGACTTAAAGAAAGCGACCGACTCTCTACAACTTTTGCTATGATTACGGCACTTGGTGGCAAAGCGGAGGAATTTAATGATGAGCTGTGTGTCATAGGCTCTGCTCTTTCAGGCGGTACTGTTGAAGGTGCAAATGATCATCGTATCGTTATGAGCGCCACAGTCGCCTCTCTTCTTACTAAAAATGCAGTTACTGTAACCGATTCCCACAGCATCAATAAAAGCTGGCCATCGTTTTTTGATGATTATAAACTAATAGGAGGCAATATTTATGAGCTCTCTGATAGGTAAACATATTAAGCTATCAATATTCGGCGAAAGTCATGGTGAAATAATTGGTTGTACCCTGCACGACCTTCCTGCAGGTGAAGAAATCGACCTTGAAGCCATCAATGCCCAAATGGCACGCCGAGCACCCGGTAACGATGCAACCGCAACAGCACGCAAAGAAAGTGACATTCCACGTATCGTGTCAGGTTTTTACAATGGCAAAACAACCGGAACTCCCTTGACAGCAGTAATAGTCAACGAAAATACAAGAAGTTCTGATTATACTGCTCAAATGTCCGTGCCACGCCCCGGACACGCAGATTACACAGGTTATGTGCGTTATAATGGTGCCAATGATATTCGTGGTGGCGGTCATTTTAGCGGTCGCCTTACCGCACCAATAGTTTTTGCAGGTTCTCTTTGCCGACAAATACTTAAACGCAAAGGAATTACAATCGGTGCACATATTTATTCGATAGCCGATGTATATGACACCCCATTTGACCCTGTTTGTGTATCTGATACTCTGCTTGATAAACTATCAAGTCAGTCCTTTTCAATAATTGATGAAACAAAGGAAACCTCAATGCGTGATAAGGTTGCCAAAGCAAAAGCATCGGGTGACAGCGTTGGCGGAATTATCGAGCTTGCTGTTACAGGTCTCCCTGTAGGTCTTGGCTCACCGATGTTTGATGGTGTAGAAAATGCTTTAGCACAGGCTATATTTGGTATTCCTGCAGTAAAGGGCTTGGAGTTTGGTGATGGCTTTAAATTGGCTTCAATGTGCGGAAGTGAGGCAAACGACAGTCCTCACTATAATCAAAACAGCGAAGTCACCCACCTCAGCAATCACAATGGCGGTATTCTCGGCGGTATTACAAATGGCGCCCCTCTTATTTTAAGGGTTGCTATAAAGCCAACGCCCTCAATTTCACTAGAACAAGCAAGCATTGATATTGCTACAAACAGTAACACCACCACTGCAATAAAAGGTCGGCACGACCCTTGTATCGTACCACGTGCGGTATCTGTGCTTGAAGCGACAGTTGCTGTGGCACTCCTCGACCTATATGAGAGTCAAGCAGGACATTTGAAAGGATGATTAAAGATGGCAATTGAGCTTGCTAAAATTCGTAAGGATATTGACCGTATAGATAATCAGTTAGTCCCGCTTTTGTGCGAGCGACTTAATTGCTCGGAACAGGTTGCCAGATATAAGCAAGAACACTCCATCCCTGTTCTAAACGAAGCACGTGAACAACATGTTATCGATGCGGTATATGGAAAAAGCGCTGACCTCGACATAAATGGTTTCGGCTTTGGCCGAGCAAATTCCATCGTTTATTCTACGATTATGGAGGTTTCACGTGCGCTTCAGCATCGCATACTCGGTGCGGGCGAAGCTTTGCGAAATGAAATCGGCAGTGCCTCTCGTTCACTTATTCCCGATGGAACAGCACGCATAGTCTGTCAAGGCGATAAAGGTGCTTTTTCACACGAGGCTGCCTCTACCCTCTTTCCCTTATCAACTCCGCAATTTGTTGATAGTTGGGCGGATGTAATTTCTGCGGTAGCAAAGGGCAAAGCCGACTATGGCTTTTTACCGGTGGAAAATTCTTCTACAGGCTCAGTTCACGAGGTGTATGACCTGATTATTGCTAACCGTTGTCATATTGCGGCGGCAGTTGATGTACCGGTCAGACAATGCTTACTTTCGCTAAATGGTGCTACAATCGAAGACATCAACACAGTTGTCTCTCACCCGCAAGCACTCGCACAAAGTCGAGAATTTATTAAAGCACACGGCTTTGCAGAACAAAACTTTTCTAATACCGCAACCGCAGCCGCCTTTGTGGCTGAAAAGTCTGACAAGCATATCGCCGCCATCGGCTCACAAAAGGCCGCAGAAGAATTTGGACTTGAGGTTTTGAAATCCAATATTCAAACCTTTGACGGCAATACAACACGCTTTGTCGCAATTTCACGTGACTTGTGCATACCCGAAAATGCTGACCGTATTACTCTGCTCTTCCGCTTGCCACACGAGACAGGCTCGCTTTGTAATATACTTACACGTTTTGCACTCGAAGGTCTCAACCTTACAAAACTCGAAAGCCGCCCAATTCAAAACGGTAGCTTTGAGTACGCATTTTATCTTGATTTTGAAGGCAATTTGAAAAACGAAAACACAATTTCGCTGCTTTGTGCTCTAAGTGATGAATTGCCACAATTCACCCTCCTTGGTAACTACCACGAACAAAAAAGTCAAAACAATTGATATTAAAAAACGCAAGTCTTATGACTTGCGTTTTTTTGGCACCCGTAGTAGGAATCGAACCTGCATCTAAGTCTTAGGAGGACCTTATTCTATCCGTTGAACTATACGGGCATAAAATTTTAGCAAACGAATTATAACACAAAAATCATTAAAAAGCAACAAGATAAATACTAAAATAATTATTAACGAACTAAAAGTCCAATATGTTCATTACCAAAGTATTTTCAATGAAAAATGAAGCGTTGGCTTACGCCAACACGAAGTATTTTGCTACGCAAAACATGAAGCGAAGCGCATTTGTCGTTTCCTAATGTTCCGAAGCCACGCTTCATAGCGTTAGCGACTTCATTTTTCATACACAATTAGGTGCGCTTCATTGTGCCAAATAAAAAAGACTTGCCATAGCAAGTCTTTTTTATTTGGCACGCTGAAAGGGATTCGAACCCCCGACCCTCTGCTTAGAAGGCAGATGCTCTATCCAGCTGAGCTATCAGCGCATAATGTGAACTAATCACAACAAATGAGATTATAGCACATAACTTTAAAATAATCAAGAGGAATTTCAAAAAAATTGAATTATTTTTCTAAAATTTCTCTAACCTTTGCGACACCCTGTCCGTTTTGAATTGAAAAAGGTATTATATCAACATTTTCACCTAATTCGCCCAATTCTTCTATTATCAGCGAAAGGCGTTTTTCGGTTTCTGATTTGTTGAGCTTGTCCGCTTTTGTGAGTATTACGGTATAAGGAATATTGTTAAATTTCAAATATTCAAGCATCGAAATATCAAATTCTGTCGCCGGATGTCGCATATCAATTAGCTGAAAGACCATTTTGATGTTTCTGTCACTTGCAAAATACCCTTCCATAAGCTCGGACCAGGATTCTTTTTCCTTATATGATACCTTGGCATAGCCATAGCCCGGCAAATCTACAAGGCGGATATTATCCACCCTGTAGAAATTGATTGTAACGGTTTTTCCCGGCTTTGAGCTGACACGAGCAATTGATTTTCTGCCAAGAACCTTATTTATGAGGGATGATTTTCCAACATTTGAGCGCCCGCTAAAGCAATATTCGGGTAAATCGGATTCCTCGAGTTGCGAGAATTTACCAAACGATTTTTCAAATTGTGCATTATTATAATTCATAAACTCTCCTTATTGGCGAAGCGATACTCCATTTTCTTTTTGTAAAAACTGTGCCTTAATATCGACATCCTCAAAAGTCTCGTTTTTCGAGAAAACCAATGCCTTTTCAATAATTTCATCAACAAACGAAACGGGTATGAAATTGATATTTTCTTTTACAATTTCATCTATTTCGTCCAAATCGTGAAGATTTTCACGAGGAATAAATACAGTCTTAACTCCGGCTCGATAAGCCGCCATAGATTTTTCCTTGAGTCCGCCAATTGCCAAAACTCTGCCCCTGATAGTAACCTCGCCTGTCATTGCAATATCTCGCCTTACAGGTGTATTAGTAAGGGCTGAAATCAACGCAGATGTAATTGTGACACCGGCGCTCGGACCGTCCTTTGGTACTGCGGCCTCGGTTGCGTGGATATGTATATCAAGGTTTTTATAAAACTGTGAATCAATACCATATTTTTCAGCATTTGCTCTGACATAAGAAACAGCTGCACGACAAGATTCCTTCATAACATCGCCTAAAGAACCCGTAAGCTCAATTTTGCCGGTACCCTCCATAGTCGATACCTCAAGCTGCATTATCTCACCGCCGACAGAAGTATATGCTAAACCGTTAATGATACCGACTTCATCACTTTCAAGTATCATTTCGGGCTTATACTTGCGATGACCAAGCATTTTTTCAACATCGGTGTCCTTTATTGTAACCTTTGTCCTCTCACCTGTCGCCAAAATTTTGGCAGACTTTCTGCAAAGAGATGCTATACTTCTTTCCAATTTTCTGACACCCGCTTCACGTGTGTAAAAATCAATAAGCGAGTATATGGCATCATCGGTTATACGAAGCTGTGATTTTTTCATACCGTGCTTTAAAATTTGCTTTGCAACCAAATGGCGCTTTGCGATATTGAATTTTTCCTCTCGGGTATATGAGGTTAAATCAATAACCTCCATTCTATCAAGCAAGGGAGCCGGAATTGTTTCCATATTATTTGCAGTTGCAATGAAAACAACACTCGACAAATCATAAGGTATCTCAACAAAGTGGTCAACAAAGGTCGAGTTCTGTTCGGGATCTAAAACCTCAAGCATTGCAGAAGCAGGGTCGCCCTTGTAATCACTACCAAGCTTATCGATTTCATCGAGTAAAATCAGCGGATTAGAGCTTCCCGCTTTTTTTATCGCATCAACAATTTTTCCGGGCATAGCACCGATATATGTCTTTCTGTGACCTCTGATTTCGGCCTCATCGTGAATACCTCCCAAAGAGACACGAGCATATCTGCGTGACATACACTCAGCAATGGTTTTGCCTATAGAAGTTTTACCAACACCGGGAGGACCAACCAAACAAATTATCTGACCCTTTAAATCGGGTGACAAAGTATAAACCGACAAAAGCTCTAAAATTCGTTCTTTTACCTTTTGCATACCGTAAATATCACGGTCAAGAATTTTTGCAGCACGTTTTATATCGGTTGAAACCTTTGTCTTGGCATTCCAAGGCAGTGTCAAGCACAAGTCGAGATAACCTCGCTCAACTGTGCCCTCATGCGAGCCCTGAGGCATTTTAGAAAGCTTTTGAACGTGTGAATTGAGTTTTTCCTTGACACTGTCATCGGCACTTAAAAAAGCAATTTTAGCGTAATACTCCTCGATTTCATCAGCATCATCACCATAAAGCTCCTGACTTATCGCCTTAATTTGCTCTCTTAAATAATATTCCTTTTGGTTTTCATCAATGGAAACCTTTGCCTTCTCGGCAATTTTCTGGTCAATCTTGGCAATTTCTGCTTCCTTTAAAATCAAATTAAGCAAGAGTTGTGCTTTTTTCTCTACATTTGACTGCTCTAAAATAAGTTGTTTATCATCAAAGGGTGACGGAATGTTAAAGGCAATATAATCACAAAGATAGCTTAAATCATTTGTGTTATCTACCATCATCATTACATCGGGAGCAAGTGTCGGGATAACACTTGCAAACTTATGAAAAGCCGATTTAATCTTGCGAAGATATGTTTCCTCATAAACTTTATTGTTAGGAAAAGATTTTTCCTCAACCGCAGAAACCTCTGCAATAAAAAACTCACGTGAGTTTCTGAAATTTTGATAGGTTGCACGCTTTACACCTTCAACCAAAACCTTAACAAGATTATCCGAAACCTTTAAAACCTGTTTGATTTTAACAATACAACCTATTTTATAAAGGTCGTTTTCGGTCGGGTCATCAACGTAAAAATCCTTTTGTGTTACAACAAAAAGCATTCTATCAGATGCCATAGCGGCATTTATCGCTTTTATTGATTTTTTTCTTGCAACATCAAAGGAAGAAATATTTTTCGGAAATACCACAAGGCCTCTGAGCGCCAAAAGTGGCATTGTTTGCGCTGTTTCAAAAATTAAAGACAATTTATTTTACTTCCAATCATTTGTTTTATAAATAGCAGTTGCACTGAGTGCGTTTTCCACGAAAGCGAAAATCACAGTATAATCTCCAAACTCTGCACGTAAAACCTTACCTTCACTACCAAAGATAAAGAATGCGTTTGTGTCATTAAAATTCTCTTCAACATATTCGTACTGCTTTAGTACTTCTTCAACCTGAACAATAACGGTTCCGGTTTTAAAGCCAAAAGCTTCATCAAAGCTCACAATACACTTAACACCATCGGCTTCATTGTATTCATCATAATAATACATATAAAGTCCTGCGTTAATAAGTGCGCCTTCTTCACGCTCTTCAACAAAATATGCAAAATCGTGGTCGTGATGTTCGGTTTGTTCAAAATCTGCTTCAATACCCTCTTTTAATTCATCGAGATTCATACCCAATTTGTAATTACATTCAGGTATTTCACCCTTTTTTGCATATTCTTCAATATTAACAGAGTGCTCAACCGCCTTTTCGGCTTCACCATCATTTTTACATCCCGTAAGCCCAAAAATCAAGGACATAACAAGTAATATGCTTAAAATTCTTTTCATTTTGATTACTCCTTGTTAGTTAATTTACTCAAAAGATTGTGCTTCAAATTCCACAAATCCTCTGACAAATCCACATAATAAGTATGTGGGTTTTCAAATCTTTTTACCTCATCCCAAAGTGCATCAACCTGAACCCTTCTGTGCTCAGATATTTCTTTGACGGTAGGATTTTCGTAAACAAGCTTTCCTTTTTCAAAAATTTTAACCTGCAGCTTTTGGGCAATAAAATCGGTTACAACCTTGCGTTTCCAAGTGTAAATCGGGTCAAAAATTTCATAGGGCTCACTGCTGTCAATTTTTTCATCCCCTAAAGTTATGACATCGGCAATCGCTTTTCCTGTGTCTCTGTCATATAATCGCCAAGGAATTTTAACACCGGGCAAAGTCACCTTTGCAGCGTTTTCGCTAACCTTGATTTTAGGAATTACAACTCCATCCTGTTCGACTGCAGAAAGCTTATAAACTCCACCAAAAACTGCTTCAGAGGATGCAGTAATAAGTCTTTCACCGACACCAAAGGAGTCAACCTTTGCACCTTGGAAAATCATATCACGAATCAAATATTCATCGAGTGAGTTTGAAACGCAAATCTTACAATCGGGATAACCCGCATCATCAAGCATTTTACGGGCTTTTTTAGAAATATAGGTAATGTCACCGCTATCAATTCTGATGCCGACAGGGCGTTTGCCGAGTGGTTTTAAAACCTCATCAAAAACTTTAATAGCGTTAGGAATACCCGATTTTAAAACGTTGTAGGTATCTACAAGCAAAAGACAACTATCAGGATATTTTTCGGCATAGGTTTTAAATGCGGTATATTCATCTTTGAATAGTTGTACCCAGCTATGAGCCATTGTTCCCGATGCAGAAACACCGAAATCCTTTGCAGTAAGAAGACAAGAGGTGCCTGTACAACCGCCTATAATTGCGGCACGTGCACCGTAATATGCAGCACCATAACCGTGAGCACGGCGGGCACCAAACTCCATAACTACTCTGCCATCAGCCGCACGAACAATTCGGTTTGCCTTTGTGGCTATGAGTGACTGATGATTTATGGTAAGAAGTAACATTGTTTCAACCATCAAAGCCTGCATTGCAGGGCCTTTTACGGTGACAATCGGTTCTTGCGGAAAAATGACAGTGCCCTCGGGTACAGCCCAAACATCACACGAAAATTTAAAGGTGCGAAGATACTCCAAAAAATCCTCACGGAATAAATTAAGACTTCTTAAATATTCAATATCTTGGTCGTCAAAATGAAGATTGGTCATATATTCGATAAGCTGCTCGAGCCCCGCCATTATAGCATATCCGCCATTATCAGGAATACGCCTGAAAAACATATCAAAATATGTGAGCGTATCTCTCATATCACTGTCAAAAATACCATTAGCCATTGTCAGCTCGTACATATCCATTATCATCGTAAGATTGAGCTTTGATTTTTCCACTTTAAACACTCCTTTATGTGAGAAAGCTATATTTTTACATCTTTTCCGGTGCATCAATTTTCAAAAGAGTTAATACGTTTTTGATAACAATTCCTGTTGCTTTGCAAAGACTGATTCTCGCCTGCATTAAAGCTTCATCATCACCCTTTACTCTGCAAGAGGAATAGAACTTATGAAATTTGGTTGCAAGTTCCTCAACATAGTGAGTAATTTTTGCAGGGTCATAAGTCTTTGCAGAAGAAATGATTTCATCTGTAAGAGCAGAAATATGAATAATAAGCTCCTTTTCTTCGGGTGCTGTTAGCAGCTTTAATTCATCGGCAGTAACATCACGAATTACAATGCCTTCAGCCTCTAAATTTCTTAAAATACTGCAAATACGGGCATAAGCATACTGAACATAGTAAACAGGGTTTTGGTTAGACTCGTTAACTGCTAAATCAAGGTCAAAGTCAAAATGACTGTTCGGCTCACGCAAATTAAAGAAAAATCTTGCCGCATCGATAGGCACTTCATCAAGAAGTGTTACGAGAGTAATCGCTTTTCCCGAACGCTTTGAAGCCTTGATTACCTCACCATCTCTCACCAAACGTACCATTTGCATAAGCACTACATCAAGGCGTGTCGCATCAACGCCTAAAGCTGTAAGCGCCGCTTTGAGTCTCGGAACATAACCATGATGGTCTGCGCCCAAAATATCGATAGCACGGTCAAATTTACGTGTTACAAGCTTGTTATAGTGATAAGCAATATCAGGTACAACATAGGTAGGAACACCGTTTGCACGAACCAAAACAAAGTCCTTATCACAACCAAAATCAGTAGCCTTAAACCATAAAGCATCTTCTTCGTAATAGGTATGTCCGCTCTGCTTTAAAAGCTCGATAATTCGTGCAGTTTCACCATTGTTGTGAAGTGTACTTTCTTTAAACCAGGTATCATAGGTAATTCGGTATTTACCCAAATCACGCTCTAATCCTTCAATATTTTGAGGCAGTGCAAATTCGACAAGTGCCTTTCTTCTGTCACTCTCATCGCTTTCGACAAAGCTGTCACCGTGAATATCAGCAAAAGCCTTTGCGTGAGCTATAATATCATCGCCGTGATAAGAGTCCTCAGGCATTTCGATGCCTTGTTTATAAAGCTGTAAATAACGAAGGTTTAAAGACAGACCGAATTTGTTGATTTGGTTGCCGGCATCGTTGATATAAAATTCACGCTCGGTATAATAACCTGCGGCCTCTAATACTGCCGCCAAGCAGTCGCCGAGTGCGCCGCCACGAGCATTACCAATATGCATAGGACCTGTGGGGTTCGCCGAAACAAATTCAACCAAAACACGCTCGTTTTTGCCATAATCACTCTTGCCGTAATTCTCTTTTTTAGCATTGACATCTGAAACTATATCTGCATAATAGCTTTCATCAAGAAAAAGATTTATAAAGCCCGGACCCGCAATTTCACAAGACTTAATATAAGTATTTTCTGTTTTTAAATTTGATATAACAGCCTCTGCAATTTGTCTGGGTGCTTTGTGAAAAGCCTTTGCCCAAACCATTGCAGCATTTACTGCATAATCACCGTGTTCACGGTTAGCGGGCACCTCAACGTTAAAGTCTCCTAATTCCGCATTATCCAAAACTCCGTTTTCGATTGCTCTTTTTGCAGCAGAAAGAATTGTATTTTTAATTTGTTCCTTTGCTTTTGATACTAAAATTGACATTACATCATACCTCGTTTATTGATATATTAACTGAATTTTCACTAAGTAAACGCATATCAGAATCTATTGTATATTCCAAATTTATCTGACCGCCGGTTTCACACAGATTATGCTCAACACGTTTTCCGAAAATGCTTATAAACAAATCACCAATAGGTGTGTTATAAAGACAAGTGTTTCGCTCACCCTCTTTAATCAGCATTTTAGAATTTATCGAGCCTTTTCGTTCTAAAACTACAGTGTTGTCTTTTTTTAAGAAAATTTTTGTTTTAACATCCATTTTTTCTTCAAACATTTGACCTTCTTCATAGGAAATAAAAAATTCACTGTCCTTGACACCGAATTTTCCATCGGTCGTAAATTCAATAGTGTCGCTTTGGTCATCAATACCCTGTACACCGCAAATTTTAATAATTACATCTTTAATCATAAAAGACTCAAATCCACCTGCTTTACTTTGCTTACATCAATTTCCTTGCCTAATAATATTTGTGCTTGATTTTTAAAGGAATCCGCCTTATCACTAACAAAAAAATTGTGAAGGGAAACGGTGTTTTTATCATTAAGCATATCATTGGCTTCTAAATAATTTTTAACACTTTCGGCAGTTGCACTTCCGGCATTGATTAGAGTTACATTATCACCTAAAACCTTCTTGATGGCATCGGATAAAATCGGATAATGTGTACAGCCTAAAATAAGTGTATCTGCACCTGATTTTATAATCGGCTCTAAATAGCGAGAAACTGTTTCTAAAACAACCGTATCATCGGCAGAATACCATCCCTCTTCAACCAATGGTACAAATAAGGTGCAAGCCTGTGCCACAACTGTAGCATCGGGTAAAAGCGCCTTGATTTGTTTTTCGTGCTGACCGCTTTTAATGGTAGCAGATGTACCGATAACACCGACAATCTTATTTTTAGTAGCATTTACTGCGGCACGTGAAGCGTGAGACACAACCTCAAAAAAAGGAACGGGAATTTGTTCGCTTGTATCTGCTGCTACCGAAGATACTGTTCCACAAGCGGCAATAATCAATTTGACATCTTGCCCAATTAAAAAATTCTCATCCTCAAGTGCATATTTTTTGATGGTCTCTCTGCTTCTGGTGCCGTAAGGCACACGACCTGTATCGCCAAAATAAACAATTTCTTCATTTGGGAGTAGGCTACAAAGCTCACGAACTACCGTAAGTCCTCCAAGACCCGAATCAAAAACACCGATTGCACGTTTATCTGCCACAAAATACACCTCTTGCATTTTAACTCATTATATAATACCATATTTTAAAGAAATTAGCAATAGAAAACAAGAAAAAATCCTCACTAATTGTGAGGATTTTCCGATTATTTTATAAGGGCTGCTTTTAATTTCTTATTCTTTGCAAAAACAGTTTTAAAAGTGTTGTATGACATCAAGAAATGAGTATTTTCAGCCAACATTTCCTTAATTGCGGTATCAACCTTTTCTGTATCATACGCAGAGGCAACCAAAACTGCTATAGTAACATTTATTGTGTCGGAAGTGCCTTTAACATAAGCATCCTCTAAAACTGCATAAAATTTCTTAATCTGCTTTTTGTTGTTTGCTGTAAACAATTCTTTAACCTTTGGAACCAACGCTTCACCGAAGAAATTAAGATACAAAAAGTTGCCAAAAGTTGCGATATGCTCTTTATACGGTTCTTTAAGCTCAGGGAAAAAGTCGAGCATTTTTTTAGCAAAACCGCCTATGTCCATTGAATCACTTTTTGAAGCGGTGGGTAAATCAATTCCGTTTGTGTTTGCCCTTCTTGCAACCTTCACTCCTAACGCTTTACGTAGAGAGTTTACAAAATCAATACCAACACTCTCGGCGTCACGT
This sequence comes from Acutalibacteraceae bacterium, assembly GCA_045593535.1. Taxonomy (GTDB): domain Bacteria; phylum Bacillota; class Clostridia; order Oscillospirales; family Acutalibacteraceae; genus UBA737. The sequence continues at coordinate 26,766 of JAZNWW010000044.1, read as the reverse complement.
GCATTTTGAGAATCATCAAAAAGCCAAGCATTAAGCTGTGCGTATTCGCCAATATTCTTTTCATCATCTAAATCAGCAACAAAAAGCAAGTACATTTGCTTTTCTTCATCATAAGAAATCTTGACACTCTTTTTGTCGTTTTTAAAGCTTCCATCCTCCGACTTATTAAAACCGTTTTCATCAAAGAAAGGTTGCATCTCGGAAATTACATTTTCATAATATTTGTTATTCAATTAACTCACATCCAAAACAATATTAAATATATAATAACACACTTTTCCTGATTTGTCACCTAAAATTTTATTATATTTAATAAATACCTCTGTCTTGACAAAATTGGAATATAAATATAAAATACTTTTAAAGTAGGTGTAAAAAATGAATGAAATATTTTCTCGTACCGAAAGCCTTATCGGCAGTGAAAATTTAGAAAAGCTTAAAAATTCACGTGTTGCTATATTTGGCGTTGGCGGTGTCGGCGGATATGTCCTTGAAGGTTTAGTGCGCTCCGGTGTCGGTAGTATTGACTTGTTCGATAATGATATTATATCTTTATCAAACATAAATCGACAAATTATTGCTACTAATGATACAATAGGACAACTTAAAACCGAAGCTGCAAAAAAACGTGCTTTAAGCATAAATAATGATGTAAAAATCAATACCTATAATGTTTTTTACACACCCGAAAATGCTGATAGTTTTGATTTTTCGAAATATGATTACATCATTGATGCTATTGACACCGTTACTTCAAAAATTGAAATTATTATACGAGCTGTGGCGCAAAATGTTCCTGTTATTTCTTCAATGGGCACGGGAAATAAATTAAACCCTGCTATGCTTGAAGTCAGCGATATTTACAAAACGAGCGTTTGCCCGCTCGCAAAGGTAATGCGCTCTGAACTTAAAAAACGAGGCATAAAAAAATTAAAGGTTGTCTATTCAAAGGAAGAACCTGTAAAGCTTTGTCTTGGGAGTGAAAAGGGCCGCCACATCCCTGCCTCTTGCCCTTATGTACCGGCCGCTGCCGGTATGATTATTGCAGGTGAAGTTGTAAAAGATTTGATAAATAAATCTTGACATTTAAATAATTCGTATTATAATGATACCATAAATATTGTAATTTGCAGAGTAGATAACAAGGCGTTAAGTGCTAAACAGACGGGGAGTTGCTGTTTAGACGAAGTTAAAATCTTTACGCGGTCTTGTTGTCGCATCCCGCTGCCGTGTAATAATGAGATATAATAATACCTCCTATTATTCGGAAAAACGGGTAATAGGAGGTTAATTTTATGCAAAAAAATGTCAAAAAGTATCTATTTAAAATCGTACTGACAGGAATACTTATCGCTCTTAACGTTATTATGGAACGGTTTATGTCATACAACGTTTGGAATATGAGCATCGGCTTTTCCTTTATAACAATCGGCTTTGCCGCCTCATATCTCGGAACGCCTTATTCTATAGCAGTTGCTGCTATTGGTGATATAATTGGCGCCTTGCTCTTCCCTTTTGGTACATATTTTCCGGGCTTTACCCTGACAAACGCATTAGTAGGTTTAGTCTTTGGTATATTCCTTTACAAAAAAACAAACGCCTTAAAAATCACATTAGCAGTTTTGATAAATAAAGTATGTTTTACATTACTTCTAAACAGTATTTGGATTTCAATTCTTTACAAAGGTGGAATTGATGCTTTGTGGGCAGTTATTGTGCCGAGAATCGTGACAACTGTCCCGATGTTCTTCGTTGAAATAATTGTTTTGACATTACTTTTCTCTGATAAATATTTGGTGGTTAATTTTTCTTTTAAAGAAAACAAACTAAAAAATCAACTAAAAAAAGCAATAAATAAATAGTTTATATTTTGCCGCAGTCTTTTAGATATTTTGTCTTTAAGATTGCGGTTTGTGTTTTAGCATCTTTTATTTCACCCGACATTACCATTTGAACGCACTTTTCAAACGGGATTTTTTCGATATTTAAAAATTCATCATCATCAAAATCGGTCTCACCAAAGGTAAGACCTGTCGCTAAATACATCCAGATAATTTCACCGCAATAGCCTGGAGTTGGATACAACTCGCCAAGCGGTACAAGGTTTTTAGCACAAGCTCCCGTTTCCTCTTTTAGCTCACGTATTCCGCAATCAAGAGGTACTTCATCAATAGAATCTCTTTTTCCTGCCGGAATTTCCAAAACAAGCTCACTATACGGATATCGAAACTGTCTTACCATTAAAACCTCATCATCATCTGTAAGCGGCAGTACACAAACACCGCCGTTGTGCTCAACGACCTCACGAGTAGCGGTGTTACCGTTTGGTAAAAGAGCTGTATCTCGGCGAACCTTAATTATTTTGCCTTTAAAAATATACTCTGCAGTTAATTGTTTTTCTTCTAAATTCATAATTTCAACCTTCTTTGAATATTTTATAATAAAGGAGTTGTAAATAATGGATAAAATAATACAAGCTGTCGAATACGACTACATAAACAGATGTAAAGCAATAAATGAGCTATGCTGTAAATATCATTTTTTGAGAAAAGGAATAATTGGAAAAAGTGTGATGGGAAAGGATATAATTTCGCTAAAATTAGGCTCATCCGAAAACCCCACCTTAATCACCGCCGCATTTCACGGAAGCGAGCGAATAACCTCAAATATACTTTTAATGTTAATTGAAAATATTTGCGAAAACACCGCAAACGATGAATATATGTGTGGTATGAAGCTTCGCTCTCTTTTAGAAAACAAAAGTGTGATTTTTATACCCACAGTTAATCCTGATGGATGTGATATTTCCCTGCTCGGTGAAATAGCTCTTCCTTTGAAAAACAAAAACTATTTCAAAAGAATTACTAATAACAATTTTACAAATTGGAACGCCAACGCCCGAGGGGTTGACATTAACCACAATTTTAACGCTGATTGGGAGAATTTGAGAGAAAAGGAGCGTAGCTTGGGAATACACTTCCCTGCACCGACACGTTTTGGCGGAGCAAAACCGGAAAGCGAGCCCGAAACTATAGCCCTTACAAATCTTTGCAGAAGCCAAAAAATCAAGGATGTAACAGCTCTTCACAGTCAAGGCGAAGTGATTTATTGGAGCTTCAGAGATATAAAAGTGCCACGTGCAGAAAAAAAGGCTCAAATTTTAGCCACAACATCTTCTTACAAATTGGAGGAAGCCAAGGGTATATCCTTGGGTGGCGGGTTTAAGGACTGGTTTATAAGCGAATTTAAAAAACCCGGTTTCACCATAGAATTAGGAAAAGGTAAAAACCCTTTACCCATTAGTGACTGCAATTCGATTTATAAAAAAGCAGAAAAAATGCTTTTAATGGCAGCTTTTTATTGATTTTATCACAATTTCAAAATTATAGCAATAAAAAAACGACTCATAAGAGTCGTTTTTTAGCTATTATGATAAATCTTCTACAACTAAATTGCGAATAGCATTATCATCCTTCTTTGCATCACGAACCAAGAAGAATTTTTCGGCAACTTGTGGGAAAAGTGCATAGCTTAATACATCTTCCTTTGATTTGCCTATTCCCTTTTCCTTCATCTCTTTAGCATAAGATTCAAGTTCAGGTTTTAAAAGGTCTGCAGGGCGACAGGTAATAACCTCATCATTGCCGATTGCTTTCTTGCGTACTTCCTCATTTACTTCGCCCGGAAGCTTGCCGTATTCACCACGTAAAAGACCTTTTGATTCTTTGGGAATCATCTTGTATCTTTCGCCTGAAATTACGTTCATAACTGCCTGTGTACCTACAATTTGGCTTGTAGGTGTTACAAGAGGAGGATAACCGAAATCCTTACGAACACGGGGCACTTCCTCTAATACTTCGTAATATTTATCCTCTTTACCTGCTTGCTTTAACTGTGAAATTGTGTTGGAAAGCATACCGCCGGGTACTTGATAAATAAGAGTTTTGGCATCAACATTTAAAACCTTGGGGTCAAGTGTGCCATCTGCCTTCATCTTGTCGGCAACTGTGCGGAAGTGAGAGGCTACATCACAAAGCTTTTCGATATCAAGACCTGTGTCTCGCTCTGTACCCTTTAAAGTAGCAACTAAAGCCTCGGTAGAAGGATTGGCGGTACCATTTGCAAAAGGAGACAAAGCACAGTCAACAATATCAACACCGGCTTGTGCTGCCATCAAATAGGTCATATCACCTGTACCTGTTGTGTTGTGAGTGTGAAGATGAATAGGAACCTTAACATTTTCCTTTAACTTCTTTACAAGCGAATAAGCATCATAGGGCAAAAGTAGGTTAGCCATATCCTTGATACAGATTACGTCAGCACCCATATTTTCAAGATCCTTTGCAACCCTTACAAAGTAATCTTCATTGTGAACGGGACTTTGTGTATAGCTCAAAGCAGGCTCACAAATACCGCCATACTTCTTGCAAGACTTAATTGCTTGCTCAACATTTCTAACATCATTTAAAGCATCGAAAATACGGATAACGTTGATACCGTTTTCAATAGACTTTGCAACAAAGGCTTCAACAACATCATCAGCATAGTGCTTGTAGCCTAAAAGGTTTTGACCACGAAGAAGCATTTGAAGCTTTGTATTAGGCATATACTTCTTTATTGTACGTAATCTTTCCCAAGGGTCTTCGTTCAAAAAGCGCATACAAGAGTCAAATGTGGCTCCGCCCCAACATTCAACCGACCAATAACCGATTTTATCTAATCTTTCGAGTGCCGGTACCATATCTTCAATTCTCATACGAGTGGCAGCCTGCGACTGATGAGCATCACGAAGAATGGTATCAGTTATAAACAATTTTTTGTTTTCCATTTAAAATACCTCCATTAACCGCAAAGTGCAATCAAAACACCGGCTGCAATTGCAGAACCGATAACACCCGCAACGTTGGGGCCCATAGCGTGCATAAGGAGGAAATTTGAAGGGTTTGCCTTTTGTCCTTCCACTTGTGACACACGAGCCGCCATAGGAACTGCAGATACACCCGCAGAACCGATAAGGGGATTGATTTTATTTTTTACAAAAAGATTCATAAGCTTTGCAAAAAGGACACCGCAAGCAGTAGCAACACCGAAAGCCACAACACCCATAATAATAATTTTAATAGTTTGCGGATTAAGGAAAGCATCAGCAGTAGCGGTAGCGCCAACAGAAATACCAAGGAAAATAGTAACAATATTCATAAGTTCGTTTTGAGCAGTTTTGCAAAGACGTTCCGCAACGCCCGATTCTTTCCAAAGGTTTCCAAGCATTAAGCAACCAACCAAAGGAGTCGCCGAGGGCACCAAAAGTGCTACAAATACGGTAACTGCAATCGGGAATATAATCTTTTCGGTTTTTGAAACCTCTCTCAAAGGCTTCATAACGATTTGACGTTCCTTCTTTGTGGTTAAAAGTCTCATAATAGGCGGTTGAATTACGGGAACCAATGCCATATAAGAATATGCGGCAACCGCAATAGGTCCTAAAAGCTCGGGTTTTAACAATGAGGTTGTGTAAATAGCGGTAGGACCATCTGCACCACCGATAATACCGATAGAAGCAGCGCCTTGTGTATCAAAGCCTAAATAAATACTGCCGATAAATGTAGCAAAAATACCAATTTGAGCAGCCGCACCTAAAAGAAGTGATTTTGGATTTGAAATAAGCGGTGAAAAGTCGGTCATAGCACCGATGCCCATAAAGATAAGACAAGGGTAAATACAGGTTTTAACACCAATATATAAATAGTCAAGTAAACCGCCTTCGGCCATAATAGTACCATAGCCAATTTCGTGATTCATAAACTTAGTCCACAATTCACCGTGGTACATATTAGCTCCGGGTAAATTAGTAAGCAACATACCGAAAGCTATACCAATCAAAAGTAATGGTTCAAACTTCTTTTTAATTGCCAAAAAGAGCAAAAGGAAAGAAACTAGAATCATAAGTAATGTTTTCCAACCACCGTTTAAAAAGTCATTAAATAACTGATAAAAACCGGTTTCTTGGAGAAATCCAATAATTTTTCCCATCTTTAATTCTCCCGAAAGAAATATTCTTTAAGCTATTACGCAAAGTGTAGCACCTGTTTCAACAGCAGAGCCTTTTTGAACATTCAAAGAAGATACTGTTCCATCACAAGGAGCTATAATTTCGTTTTCCATCTTCATAGCCTCAAGAATCAAAAGGACATCGCCTTTTTGAACCTTGGCGCCATTTTGTACATTAACAGAAAGAATTGTACCGGGCATAGGGCTTGCAACAGTCTCACCGCCTGCAGGAGCAGCTACAGGAGCAGCAGCCGGAGCGGGAGCTTCACTCTTTGCAGGAGAAGCAGTCTTAACATCAGCTACATCTGCAACCTCTAAAGTAATTTCATAAGCAGTACCGTTTACAGTAACATTATATTTTTTCATTTTAATACACCTTTTTCCTTTACAAACATTAAATTTTTTTAAATGATAAAATTCTTAAAGCACTAACATCTGTGCCCAATTCTTCAGCGATAACAGCTGAAACTGCAGCAACGATTTCCTGCTTATTTTCGATAGGTTGATTTGAAGACACAACAGCAGGGACTGTGGTTTTTTCGCTTTTTTGAGAGCCGCCACATAAAAAACCAATGATTTTACAAAGAACAATAATGGCAATAAGTCCGATAAAAACCGTACCGATACCTGTCGCAACTGTTATCCAATCTTGAGTTGACATAAATTCGAAGCACCTCCTTGGTATTAAAAACTGTTCAAAACGAATATTTTTTTAAAGTTAATTTGAGCAAACCCAAATTTTCCCTTATACATTGATTATAGCAAATAAGTCAAATTTTTGCAATATAAAAATATATAAATATTTTATATTTTTTATAACTATTTTCCCAAAAAAATACCCCGATAAACAAAAAAGTCTATCGGGGTAAATTTTTATTTGAAATTTGAAATATTAAATTGTCCGCCCGCATTTTTGCAATAGTAAATATACGGTTTTGAAATTGAACCACTATTATCAAGCATAATAACCGTTCCTCCGACAAGAGCCGTGTTGTTTTCGTTAGACGGTGGATAGGAAGTTATTATTTTGCCGTTTGGCATCGACCAATTAAGCCTGTGATATGTGCTTGATTTTTGACCATACTGAAAACGTACGCCTTGATATACAATACTTGCGCTGTTAGCGTGTTCGTGGCCTACAAATAATGAATCAACCGAATATTCTTTAATATCGCTCCAAAGAGTGTTTTCGATATCCCACTCCCCTTTTATATCTGCGCCAATAAAACCGAAATCATCTTTACCTTTTTCATCAAAGTTATCGATATAAATACGAGTTCTTCCTCCACGTAAATCGGTATATTTTGCAAAGGCATCTCTGAAAATCGAGCTTGGGATATGAAAAGCAAATGAGATTTTAACATTAGGATATTCTGTCTTAAGTTCCTTTATACTTTCTTTATACCAATCTCTTTGGTCTGAGGCGATACCCACAGATTTAACTGTGTGACCGTTTACAAGAGATTCCTCACTAGCGTTAGTACAACCATTTGAGTCGAGCATATAAAAAACTCTGAGTAGCTTATCGTTTTGAGTGATACCTACTGAATAATTACCGTTACCTGTAAGCTCTCTTTGCTTGAAAAGACAGTATTTTGCATTCTCGAACTGTTCACACTGCCAATCAACGCCCTTTTTACTTTCATTATCGTGATTGCCGAAAATCGGAGCCCAAGGTATTTTAAAACTTTCCATAAATTCTACAAACCTTAAAAGCGAAGTGCCGTTATCATCATATTCACCCTGAATTATATCTCCCGTTATGATAATTAAGTCGGGCGTTGTTTCGGTTATAATTTCACGAAGATAATCAAAGCAACATTTTTCCATATTTTCAGTTGCCCAATATTCAGTTTGCTCCGCACTTAAACTGTCAGGCGTTCTTTTTTGTACCGAATCTATAATTTGAGTGTCAGTAAGCTGCAAAATAATGGGCTGTTTATTATCTTTTACATTGACAATAAAATCAATAAGACCTTCTATACCGGGCTTAATGTCATCACCTATTGTAACATAAGTTTTTTTGTTGCTGTCTGCGCTTTTACAAGCAGAAAATAAAAAACAAATAGCCAAGCCTAGTGCTAAAATTCTCTTCATTTAATTATCAATTCCTTTAATGTATATCGTTGCAAATTCATTATATCAATAAAATCTAAAATTTTCAAATGTAAAGTAACAAAACAGCGAAGTTTTTATATTATGTTATAGGACAACCAAAAAGTAAAAAGGAGTAGTATATGAAAAACAGTTATTCTAATTTTGCAGACTTTTTAAGAGACTTTAATAATAATCACACAAATACTGAAAACAAAGGCTGTATAAACGGAGATTTTTGCCTTAAAGCCCCCAAAAACCGAAACGATGGAATTTTGACAATGGCTTTTGTAGATATGCAACCGCTTGATACTGTCTATTCTTTATCAGAAGGATTTTCAAACGGTACTATCTTCCCTAACCTTAACAAACCTTTTTTTGGAGGTAAAGCAAGATGACAAAATCCCAACTCAAAAGAAAAATTCACGAATATGATTTTGCTATCCACGAATTAGTTTTATACCTTGATTCCCATCCAACCTGCGAGAAAGGTATTGCACTTTTAAAGGAATATAGAGTTATGAGAAAGCAATTGGTAGAAGAATTTGAAAAAATGTTTGGAAGGTATATTCTTTCTGCTACCGATGCACCGCTCGACACGGGTTGTTTTGAATGGTTAAAAGGTCCTTGGCCTTGGGAAAACGGATTTATGGAGGAATAATTTATGTGGAAATATGAGAAAAAATTACAGTACCCGATTAACATTAAAAACCCAAATCCAAAATTTGCACAGATTATTATAAGTCAATACGGCGGTCCCGATGGTGAACTAGGCGCTTCAATGCGTTATTTGACACAGCGCTATTCCCAACCCTTTAACGAGGTTAAAGGAATGCTTACCGACATCGGTACAGAGGAATTGGCACACATGGAAATGATATGCGCTATGGTACACCAGCTGACACGTGAATTGTCACCTGAGGAAATCGTAAAGAGCGGTTTTGACAAATACTTCGTTGACCATACAAATGCGGTTTATCCGATTGCAGCATCAAGCATTCCCTGGCGTGCTGAATATATCGCCGCCAAAGGCGATATATTAGCCGATTTGCACGAGGATTTAGCAGCAGAACAAAAAGCAAGAGTCACCTATGACAACCTGATAAGGCTCATTGATGACCCCGATATTTTAGACCCTCTAAAATTCCTGCGTGAGCGAGAAATTGTCCACTATCAACGCTTTGGTGAAGCACTGCACCTTACAACCGACAAGTTAGACAGCAAAAACTTTTACGCTTTCAACCCCGGATTTGATAAAAGGGTTTGCAAATAATATTAAAAGCCACGCACTCAAAAAGTGTGTGGCTCTTTATTATTTAGGTAAGGTTAACTTTTCCTGCTTTATCTCGTGGTCGAGTTCTTCTATTTCAGACTGTGCAAGATTATAGTAATCATAGGATATACGGTCGGGATACAAGGTTGAATCCCAAGTGACATCTGTATGATACCAAGTGCCATTTATATTGACTACGTTCCACATATGTGCTTCTTTGTTAGCAACGCCTGAAACAGGTGTCGAATTTATACCGACCAAATAACACAAATATTGAAACGCTTTGGCATAACCCTCACAAACCGCCGTATTTTCACAAATTGCGCTGTACATCGTAAATCTGTACGAAGCGCCTGTATCATCATTTAAGGCATTTTCGGCAGTTATAGTATCATATTTTACATTACCTGCTAAATAGTCGTGAACATCTTTTTCAATATCTTCAAAATCCTTTGAAGCAGGAATTGATGATAAAATAGAGACAAGCTTGCTGTCAAGCTCAGAAATTTTTTCTTTTATAACTTTTCTATCGGCTTTGGTTTTTAATTTGCCCTTGCTGTCAAAGGTATCCAAAACCACACCATCATTATATGAAATGGTGATTTGGTTGATTTCGTTCGTTTTTTCATCATAGGAATATGTATAACTGTTTCCCAAATAAAAAAATTGAGGATTGTCAGCAATAAATTTATCGTAAATTTCCTGTATTTCGGTGGTTTTCACACTGAGATATGAAACATCAACCGTACTTTCAAGGTTATACGTTGTCTGAACTAACAGGTTATAAACCTTTTTAGCATCACCGTTAAGGGTTGAGTACTGAACATAATCATTAAGCTTTATAAAATTAAAGTTAGTAGCATCCGTCAAACGCTTTTTATGAGCATCGATTTCTTCTGCACTTTCACAACGCTCGTCATATTTCGATTCATCGGTAGGATTTTTAATTGCATCCTTTGCTTCATCAAGTGCAGACTCAACCTTTTTAGAAGAACCATCAACAAACTCCCTGAACTCATCGCTGTTGCAAGAAGTAAAGGAGAATATCATCAAAACAACTAATAAAAACGATATAAATCTTTTCATTTCATTGCTCCTATAAATTAAAAATCTATTATACAAATATAATACCATTTTTATGCTAGGTTTTCAAGTAAAATTATCTATTGCACTGTATTGCAAAAATTATTCAATTATGCTAAAATCTATTTGGTGATTATTATGACAAAAATATTATTTATATGCCACGGCAATATTTGCAGAAGTCCAATGGCGGAGTTTGTGATGAAGGATTTAGTAGAAAAAAGGGGCTTGGCTGATAATTTTTACATCAAATCAGCAGCTACAAGTCGTGAAGAAATCGGAAGCGGTGTCTATCCTCCCGTAAAACGAATTTTAAATGAAATGGGAATTAACACAAAAGGCAAAACCGCTGTTCAAGTGACACGAGATGACTATAACAGATACGATTATCTAATCTGTATGGACAGTAACAATTTACGCAATTTGCGTTTTATAATAGGTGAAGATACTAAAAATAAGGTATATCGCCTGCTTGATTTTACCGCAACTCCTCACGATGTTGCTGACCCTTGGTACACAGGTGATTTTGAGGTTACAAAAGAGGATGTAATTACAGGCTGTAATGCATTACTCGAGCATATTTTAAAATAATTTACGAATAGCAACACCCAAGATGACATTCATCTTGGGTGTTATTATTTGATTACGAATTAAAAGTAAACTCCTTGCCATCAAATTTACAAGTTACATTATCATTCGGCTTTATGTTGCCTTCGAGAATTTTTTCGCTTAAAGCATCTTCAATTTTGTTTTGAATTTCACGGCGTAAGGGTCTTGCTCCGTAATTCTCATCAAAGCCGATTTCTGCCAATTGTCCTGTGACACTTTCATCAAATGTAACAGTTATATTCATATTTTCAAGCCTCTGTGCCAAATTTGAAAGCATATTTTCGGCAATTTTAATTATTTCTTCTCGGTTTAGCTTCGAGAAAACGATAATATCATCAATTCGATTCAAAAATTCAGGTCTAAAGGTATTTTTGAGTTCTGAAATAACCGAATCTTTAATGTTTTTGTTTTCGCTTTTTTCATCGGTAATAAAACCAAAGCTTGTTTTCTTTTCAGTAAGCTTTCTGGCGCCCACATTAGATGTCATAATGATTATGGTGTTTTTAAAATCAACCTGTCTGCCTTGAGAATCGGTCAAAATTCCGTCCTCTAAAATTTGGAGCAGCATATTAAAAACATCGGGATGTGCTTTCTCGATTTCATCAAACAATACAACAGAATACGGATGACGTCTCACCTTTTCTGTTAGTTGTCCTCCCTCTTCAAAGCCCACATATCCGGGAGGCGAGCCAACAAGTCGAGATACGGTATGCTTTTCCATATATTCCGACATATCGAGTCTTATCATCATATCCTCGCTGCCAAACATTGCCTCTGCCAAGGCTTTACAAAGCTCTGTCTTGCCAACACCTGTAGGTCCCGAAAAGATAAAGGAACCAATCGGTCTTTTGGGGTCTTTAAGCCCGACCCTTCCACGCCTTATAGCTTTTGATACCGCCTTTACTGCATCATCCTGACCTATGAGCCTTTTATGAAGCTCATTTTCGAGGTTCAGTAGTCTCTCGGATTCTTGCTTGTCGAGCTCCTTTACAGGTATTCCTGTCCACGAGCAGACAATTTCGGCTATATCCTCTGCACACACTTCGCCGACAGAATGAGAATTTTTTCTCGCAAAATCTTCTTTTTCCTTCTGCAGTTCGGTTTTAAGCTCCTTTTCCTTGTCACGTAGTTTTGCGGCCTTTTCAAAATCCTGGGAGTTAATAGCTGCTGTTTTTTCCTCCTCCAAATTAGCAATTTGTTCCTCGATTTCTTGCATTTTGGGAGTGATTTTCGAAGCATTAAGTCTGATTTTTGAAGCCGCTTCATCAATAAGGTCGATAGCCTTATCAGGTAAAAATCTGTCTGTTATATATCTTGTAGAAAGCTTTACCGCAGAGTTTATAGCATCATCGGTGATTTTGACATTGTGATGTGCTTCATATTTATCACGAAGACCTTTTAAGATAAGAACAGCATCTTCTTCATTCGGCTCATTAACGGTCACAGGCTGAAAACGGCGCTCAAGTGCCGAATCTTTTTCAATGTTCTTTCGGTATTCTGAAATTGTTGTAGCACCTATTAGTTGAAATTCACCACGTGCCAATGCCGGCTTTAAAATATTGGCGGCATCGGTAGCACCTTCGGCTGAACCTGCACCGATTATTGTGTGAACCTCATCGATAAACAAAATCACATTTTTAGAAGCAGTCACCTCATCAATAATTGATTTAATTCGTTCTTCAAAATCTCCTCGATATTTAGTACCCGCAACCATACTTGTAAGATTTAAGGTAAACAATCTCTTATCACGAAGTATTTCAGGCACTTCCCCACTTGCAATTTTTTGGGCAATTCCCTCTATTACTGCGGTTTTACCGACACCGGGCTCACCGATAAGACAGGGATTGTTTTTTGTCCTTCTGCAAAGGATTTGTACTACCCTTTCGATTTCATTTTCTCTGCCTATGCAAGGGTCTAAATTCCCTTTTTGAGCCTCATTTGTTAAATCGACACCATATTTTTCTAAATTTTGAAGCTTTTGTTTTTTCTCCTTTTTGTTGTTCTCCTCAAAGGAATTGTTTTCGTTAAGTTCAATACCGCTTGATTGCAAGGCAGAATTTGTAAGCCTTGCTACATCGACACCCAAGGCATTTAAAAAGCGTATTGCATAATTGTCGGATTCACTCAAAATACCGATAAGCAAATGCTCTGTACCTACAAATTTTTTACCCATATTTGCACAGCCCGACATAGCAGTCTCAATAACGCCTTTAGCCCTTGGTGTGAAATAATCAGGAGACAACTTTGTAGGTGTGCCCTTTCCGATTTCGGTTATTATAAGATTTTCAATTTTTTCGGCTTCCACACCTTCTCTTTGCAAAACCGCAAAGGCTACTCCAGAACCAATTTTCAAAAGTCCTAAAAGCAGGTGTTCACTTCCTATATATGTGTGACCAAAGTTTTCGGCAGATATTATCGCAGTATTTAGTGCTTCATTAGCTTTTGAAGTGAAACCGCTAAAATTATATTTCATAAATAAAACCTCCTTTTAAGTCAATTTTGAGCAAATTATCGCTACCCTATTTCATCTCTGATGTATTTTGCTCTTGTAATATCCCGCTCATTAGCTTCCATTTCACCATATTTTTTCATAAGCATATACGGAGAAGCGTTAACAAAAAGCGAAATTGGATTTATTTCTTCTGTAATTATGCCCATATCAAGACCTAATTTAATCTTTGAAATCAAAGAAATCATTTCATTGCTTGATAAAATTCTCGCATTTTTAAGTGTTCCCAAAGCTCTGTAACACATATCCTCGACCTTGATTTTGTCGAGACTGCCTCTCAGAGCAATTTCTTTTTCAATTATCTGTTTTGTTATGATTTGTAAATTTTCAATAGCGTTCTTTTCAGATAACCCCAATGTTATTTGATTTGAAATTTGATAAAAAGAGCCTTGCGGTTTTGTGCCTTCACCATAAATTCCTCTGACACAAAATCCGATTTTTGAAACTGTGGATGAAAGTCTTTCTATTTCGTTTTGCGCTTCACAAACAGGCAAATGGAGCATTACAGAAGCACGTAGTCCTGTGCCTAAATTTGTAGGGCACTCGGTCAAAAAACCAAGTTCTTTATCAAAAGCAAAGTGCAAAGAGTCATATAAAAGCGTATCAATTTTTTCAGCTAAATCATAAGCCTTTTCAAGACACAAGCCAGGCAAAATCACCTGAATTCTTATATGATCTTCTTCGCCTATCATAATGCTGATACTTTCATCCTCCGACAAAATTATCGCTCTATCCTGAGTAGCTTTTGCAAATTCGGGACTGATGACGTGACGTTCTACCATCGCTAATATCTCATTATAAGGAACAGACTCCATATCGATATATTTCAAGGTTTTTGAAAATGGAGTATTGCTGTCATTTATGGCAGTTTTAACAAGCTTTTTGAGCTGCTGCCTATCCTCGTTTGACATACTTCTCGGAAAGGGCAAGGAATCAAGATTTCGAGCCAAGCGAACACGAGTACTGACAACAATATCATTTTGGTTATCATTATACCAATTACTCATTATTTCCCGCCTCCATTTTTTTGATTTCATCACGAACGACCGCTGCCTGTTCATATTTTTCTTCCGAAACAAGTCTGTTAAGCTCCATACGCAAATCATCGATAGTTTTAAGCTGTGGTTTAACAATTAACGGAGCGCTGTTAGGTACCTTTCCTGTGTGCGAAATACTACCGTGAACACGCTTGATGTAAGGAATCAAGTCAGATCTAAAGGTTTTATAACACTCACTGCAACCAACCTTTCCGCTTTTTGCGATTTCGGAAAAGGTTGCTTTGCACCTTGGACACTTTGTTTCGTTAATAGCAGTATTATTATGCAAGCTTTCACCAAAAAGGGATGCAAGCATTGATGAAAGAGTACCGTTTGCTATTGATGAATAGCCTTCAGCAGCAGCACATTCTTCACATAAATTATATTCCTTCGCAATTCCGTTTACTATCGTTTTAATATAACGGGTTGCTGTATTTTTTTTGCATTTATCACATAGCATAAAGTTTATACCCTCCACTAAATTTGAGTAAGTAACATTTGTTTTAAAATTACCGCACGCAAATTTTCTTTGAACACAGGCGGTACGTTTTGCATAACCTGTGATGAAATAGCCGCAGACATAAGCTTTGCGGTTTTTGCATCAATAAGTCCGGTTTCGTAGCAATTCTCGATAACAATTCGGGCAGAAAGAGAATCAATACCCTCACCGATAGAGTTTATTATATGCATAAGTGCTGAAGCGGAATTTAAAACCACCCTTTTGATTTTGATGTATCCCCCGCCGCCTCGACGACTTTCAATTATATATCCGTGTTCGGGAGTAAATCTTGAAGACAAAACATAGTTAATCTGACTTGGAGCACATCCGAAAAGATTTGCAAACTCGTTTCTTTGAATTTCGGCAACATTTTCCTCCGACTCATTTAACATTTTTATTATCTCGCTTGTTATTAAATCGCTCATTCTCATAACATTTTCTCCTCTCTTTGACCTTTCCTGACTTTTATTATAAACCAAAGGTCAGGAAAAGTCAAACATTATTTTAAAAAATTATATGTAACACAAGAAATGATTTTTACATAGTATGTGATGAAAACAAAAGGAGGTTTTCTTAAATGTGTAACTTTGGTGGAAACAACTGTACTTGGATTATCATCCTCATCCTCATCATCTTCTGCTGTGGTTGCGGTAACAACAATGGCTGTGGTTGCGCTGCTAATACCTGTGGTTGCGACAACAACTGTGGCTGCTGCTAATCCATAAGTACAAAAACGGATACCAATAGGTATCCGTTTAATTATTTTAATAAATTTTTATAACCTTTTCCATAATGTACTGCACGTGAAACTCGACTTAAAGTTGCAGATGATATATCAACTATATCAGTCACCTGTTTAAAAGTGTTGCCTTGGAGCAAAAGCTTTGCCGCTTTTATTCTTTGTGCCATTTGCTCAATTTCCTTAAAGGTGCATAAATCTTCAAACAATGCTTGACAATCAGATTTATTATCAATAGATATGATTAAATCATACAATTCATCAATCATCTTTTCATCAGCCTTTTTAGTTTGCATTCTGCTCACCATAAGTCTCAATATCACGGCTTAAAAAAGCACGGGTTTTTTCTGATTTCGGATTTTCAAAAACTTCTTTAGCTGTTCCCATCTCTTCAATAACACCGTCAGCCATAAAAATAACCTTATCCGAAACGTTTTTTGCAAACTCCATCTCGTGAGTTACAACAATCATAGTGCTGTCCCCTGTTTTAAGCTCACGAATAACACGTAAAACCTCACCTGTGAGCTCTGGGTCAAGTGCACTTGTAGGTTCATCAAAGCAAAGAATGTCGGGCTCAAGTGCCAAAGCACGTGCAATTGCAACACGTTGTTGCTGACCGCCTGAAAGCTGTGCAGGATAAGAATCAATTTTATCTTTGAGTCCTACCCTTTCAATCAAAGCCTTTGCTTTTTCTTCGATTTCCTCATTAGTACCTCTTTTTAAAAGTCTTGGAGCAAGTGTGATATTCTCCAAAACATTATATTGAGGAAAAAGATTAAAGGACTGAAAAACAAGTCCGAAATGCAGACGGTTTTCTCTGATTTGTTTATCTTTAAGTCCTTTTGCAGTATCGCCCGAAAAAATTTCAACACCGTTTACTGAAATCGTGCCTTCTTCTGCAAACTCAAGGAAATTAAGACAACGGAGCAACGTTGTTTTACCACTACCGGAAGAACCGATAATCGATAAAACCTCACCTTTTTCGAGAAAAAAATCAATGCCCTTTAAAACCTGTGTTTTGCCGAAGCTTTTTTTTATATTTTTAACCTCTAAAACAGACATCGCTTTCCCTCCTTAATTAAAATAACTGAGTTTCTTTTCGATTTTATTGAAAATAATCGTGAGAATACCGCTAAATAATAAGTAAAATACACCCGCATAGAAAAGCGGCCACAAAAGACCTTCTCGACCATACTCACGTGCCATATAGAACAGTTCATACAAACCGATTGTACGAGCAAGAGAAGTATCCTTTACCAAGGTTATTACCTCGTTTGACATTGGAGGAACAATATTCTTAATCAGTTGTAAAAGAACAACCTTGAAAAAAATCTGACTCTTTGTCATACCGAGAACATAACCCGCTTCATATTGACCTTTAGGAATACTTTCAATACCGCCACGATAGATTTCAGAAAAATAGCAGGCATAGTTTATGGTAAATGCAAGAACTGCCGAGGACAAAACCTCGGTACTTGCAGACCAACGCCATAAAAAGCCGACAAAACCGTTGTTAATACCGGCTTCCAAAAACATATTCGCAACAATACCGGGACCAAAATAGAAAATAATGAGTTGTAAAAGCAAGGGTGTACCCCTGATTACCCAAACAAAAGTCTTTACAAGATACTTAAGTGGCTTAAATTTGCTCATTGAACCGAACGAAATAATAAGTCCTAACGGTATTGCAAACATAAGTGTCATAGAGAAAAGCTTAAGCGACTCCCAAAATGCAATCAAAAGTTGCGTTGTTACTTCTATAAACATTAAAAACAACCTTCCACAAAACATAAGTAAAGACCCTGTTTTTCAAGGGTCTTTACTGAATTTTAAATTATTCAGCTAATGTTAAGCTATATTTATCAGCCAACTTTTGAAGCTCACCGTTTTCCTTGAGTTTTTTCATAATTGTATTGATTTGGTCGATAAGGTCAGAATTTTTGCGACCTGCAATACCATATTCTTCTGTGGTAAGAGCAACGCCAACACCAAGTGTTGCATAGTCGGTGCCTTCACCTGTCATAGCTTTAGCCATTGTAATATCGATAATACAAGCATCCTGCTTACCTGTCTTTACAGCAAGCAATGCATCGCTTTGAGCGGTATATGCTTTGTATTCATACTTGTTGTCTTTTGCGATAGTTTCACCTGCAGAACCTGCTTCAACAGCAAATGTGAGGTCCTTTACAGAATCGGCAGTTGCATAATCGGCGAGTTTATCATTTGCCATAACTACAACCTGTGCATTAACTACATAAGGGTCAGAGCATTTAGCGTTAGCCTTTGCTTCATCGGTAATTGTCATACCGTTCCAAACGAGGTCGATTTTACCTGAATCTAAAGTTTCCCATTTTGAATCCCAATCGATAACAACAAATTCAACATCAGCGTTTAATTCTTTACCAACAAGCTGTGCAAACTCGGTATCAAAACCTGTCCAAGAGCCATCTTCAGCCTTGTAGTTCATCGGCTCATAAACTGTGATACCAACAACTATCTTACCCTTTTCTTCAACAGCCTTTGAATCACTTTCGGGTGCTGCCTCACCGGAACAAGCCGCAAAGCAGAATACCATTGTAAGTGCTAATAATAAAGCAATAATTTTTTTCATTTCTTAAAACTCCCTTTTAAAAATAAATTTGTTATACCCATTATACTTCATTATGATAAAGTTGTAAAGTGTTTTTTTTAAAAAAGTTACAGAAATAAAAAAAGCAACCGAAATCGGTTGCTAAAAACCATAAAATTATGCGTTTTCTTTAAGCCAAGCTTGAGCCTTTTCAGCGGACATACGTTTAATATCTTCTTTTGTATATTTTGATTCTGCCCCACCGTTTACATATAAGAAGAATTTACCGCCGGCTGTTTTGAAAAGGCATTCCTCGTAACCATTTTGGTCACCAATATAACCGCTTGTTACTTTGCCTAAAAATTCTGAATTTTCAGTATCGTATTCTACCTTGCAAATAATCTTTTTCAATTAAAACACCTCCGTTAAAAAATATAATATATTAAAAATTTAATACAGTCAAGTAAAAATTGTCGAAAAACAGTTCCAATTCTTGACACAAAAAGAGATATATGTTAATCTAAATTTGAAAAATATGTTTGAAATCTCGACTTTGTGCCATTGAAACATAGTCGCCCGAAACCAAGATTATATGGTCAAGAAGCTTTATGTTTATACTTTTCAGTATTTCATAGCACTTCTTTGTCAGTTCGACATCTGCTCTACTCGGAAGCGCATTTCCTCCGGGATGATTGTGTGCCAAAATCACGCAAGTCGGATTACGTTTTAAAACCGTTTCAACCAGCTTTCTTGTTGACAGCTCAACCGCTGTTGTGTCGCCTTCACTCAAAATATCAAAATTTATGATTTGTCCTTTTGAGTTGAAAGATGTGATTGATAAAATTTCTTTATTAAAATACAAATATTTTTCACTCAAATATGTGCCAATGGCGTTAACGCTGTCAAAAACAGTATCGGGCTTTGCTTTTTGCGAACGGTAAATACTTGCTATTGGTAAAATGAGCTTTATAAGCGCTACACTATTTTCGGTGATACCTTTAATTTTTAACAGTTCTTCTTTTGAGGCGTCTAACACACCGGAAATCGAGCCAAAGGTATCTATCAGCTCGTGCGCTATTTCATTGGTATCACGCCGAGGAATGCTGTGAAACAGTAAAAATTCAAGTATTTTATGGGGCGGAGTAGCTTCACTGAAACCGTTTTCTAAAAATTCTCGGCGAACACGTTCTCTGTGACCTGCGTGCTTGTTTTCAGACATAACTTCTCCCCCTTCTCTTAATATCTAATCTATTATATAACATAACTAATCAATTTTCAAGTAGGCTAAAAATATGAAAGAATTTATTATAACTAAAAACGATGCAACACTCCGACTCGATAAATTTATTGTAAAAAATTGTCCGACACTGCCAACATCCCTTATGTTCAAATATATCCGAACCAAGCGAATAAAGGTTAATGGTAAGCGTGCCGAAATTTCTACCAGACTGAATATCGGTGATGTTGTATCTGCATATATCAATGATGAATTTTTTGTAAAACTCAAGCCTACTTACGATTTTTTGTCGGCACCCAAAAAATTTGATATTGTCTATGAGGATGAAAACATACTTTTGGCAGATAAAAAGCAAGGTGTTCTGGTTCACCCCGACAAAAACGAATACACCAACACACTTATTGCCCGTATTCAGCATTATCTTTATGACAAAGGTGAATATAATCCCGAGGATGAAAACAGTTTTCGCCCCGCCCTTGCAAACCGAATTGACAGAAACACCGGCGGTATCGTAATTGCGGCAAAAAATGCTGAAGCGTTGCGTATTCTTTGTGATAAAATTAAAACTCGTGAACTAAACAAAAAATATTTAGCAGTAATTCACGGTGTTCCAAAGAAAAAAACTGCAACACTTGAAGGTTATTTAGAAAAGAACGAAGATAAAAATATGGTTTTTCTCTCTTCAAATCGCAAAGAAAACGGAAAAACCATAAAAACTAAATACCGTGTTTTAGAATCGAAAAACAATTTATCGCTGATTGAGGTTGAGCTTATAACAGGCAGAACTCACCAAATCAGAGCCCACATGGCATCAATCGGTCATCCGCTTCTCGGTGAAGGCAAATATTCAAAATCAAACGATAAAAAGAAAGGCTTCGATAAACAAGCTCTTTATTCTTATAGTTTAGAATTTAATTTCAAGACCGACGGCGGTATTCTTAATTATTTAAACGGTAAAAAGTTCACAGTAAATAACGTTTGGTTTGCCGAGCAATTATTTGGAAACGATTATAGAAAATTATTATAACAAAAATCCCTCATTTCACAAAATGAGGGATTTGTTTTTTGAAATCTGTTTTGGTTCGCAAATTAGAATTCGCAAACTACTGTATGTTCAGTTCCTTCTGGGAAAATCGGAGCAATTTCGCCATCAATTTCCTTACCGTCAACAGTAAGCTTATAATTTCCTGTACGCTTAAATGAGATATTATATGTAGCACCTCTGTAAACACGTGAAACCGATACCTCGTTCCAAGCAGAAGGTATACAGGGCTTAATTTTAAGACCTGTAAATTCACCACTGACACCTAACATATACTCGGTAATATCTCTGTATATCCAGCTTGCAGTACCTGTAATCCAAGAATAGAATGAAAAACCGGGACGGTTCTTTTCTTGAGGTCCGAAATACATATTGCTCATAACATACGGTTCAACTCCCGAATCGGGATTTTTTGGATTATCATAGCTAATCAGCTTTAAGGTTTCGTATGCTGTGTCGGCTTTTCCAAGCTTACAGTCTGCCGCAATTTTAAATGCAACACCGTGATTATAAACCGAACCGTTTTCGAAACCGCCGGGAATGAAATATGCCATACGACCTATATGCAGGTCGCTGTTGCTGTAAGCTGGTTCACACTGTGTATATCCGAAATCACATTTCAGCTTATCCTCTACAGTCTGCATTATAGTGTTAAGGCCTTCTTCATCAAGAATACCTGCAAGAACTGCCCAGGTTTGAGAATTAAGGAAAATTTTTGCTTGTTCGCTGTCATTTGAGCCTACCATTTCATCCCAATCGTTTATACCGTAAATGAATCGGTCACCCTCAAAAGCGTTTTTCAAAATAGCGTCTTTAAGCACAGCTCTTTCTTCGGAAACTTTTGAAATTAAGTCTTCCTTACCGCCCATTATCTCACAAATACGGCAGAATTCTTCCACAGCTTTAACAGTTGCAATACTAAGCCAAGCACTTTCGCCTTTAAGTAATTTTCCTGTATTGTTAATAGAATCGTTCCAATCGCCTCCACCCCACAATACCATATTGCGAGCTCCTCGATTATCAAGTAGGAATCGGATACCGCGATACATATGTTCAAACACAGTACCGTGCTCTTCGCTTTCAAAATAAGGAACATCCTCATCAAGAAGGCTTAAATCTCCTGTTTCGTTGAGGTATGCCAATATAGCAGCAGGAGTCCAAACAGCGCCGTCGTGATAAGGGGTTCTGTCAACAGGCTCAACAGCACGCATAGGATTGCCGTTAGGTCTTTGAGTAGCAAGTGAAGAAAGAATTTTATTTCTTGCCATTTTGCTGTCAAAAGCAGCAAGGCCTGCGGCATCCTGCATAATATCACGGAAGCCCTTACTATATATTCTTCCCCAAGTCTTACCTAACGAAATCTGTCTTTTAAGCCAAGTGTTTACCATTGTATTGACATATTCATCAGGAGAATTAAGGATATAAAGCTTATCCATTTCATCGGCATCGTGCTTAACCTCGGCAACAGCATTCTCGAAAAATCCTTCTTGCAAATACTGATTGGCAAGCTTTGTTGCGTTTTCCAAACTTGTTGCGATACCGACTGTGACATACAAGGTCTTTGTCTCACCGGGACAAATGTCCATCGCAAACTGCATCGCACCGCAATAGATATCATCAAACGAAGAGCCCTTGTTTGAAAGCTTTTCGTTATAGAGTGCCTGCGGGTTTGCCCAGGTATTATAGATGCCCTTAAAATTTACATCAGAAAGGTCATAAGCATCAGGTGTAATAGATGACTTCATATATACGCCAATATAATTATGAGATAAATCATAAGCATTATGGCAAAAATACAAGCCGTCAAGCTCTTTTTCATAATCTGCATGTCCGTATGCCAAATGGGTAGTAACGTTTGCTGCAGGACGACAGTATGGAATCAAATCAATATTTTTAGCTTTATCTGTAGTGTTTTTTACATCGATTTTCCAAAGCTCTGCATCACCCTCTGTGGGAACTGCAATGGTAAATTTTACCTCTACTCCTTTGTATTCGCTGACAATCTGCTGATAACCTATACCGACATTACATTGATACTTGTCAAACGGTTTATTCGAATAATTACGGTTTGCATCATAAAATTCACCGCTTTCACGGTCCTTTATATAAATCAAACGCCCTGCCTCTTCACTTCCGATTAAAGACCTTCTCTCCAAAGGACTTATTCTGCTAAAGCTCTCACCAAATCCGAAATTGTCAAGCTCCAAAAGAAAAAGCTCATTCCAAAGATAGTTTTTAAGAGGTCTAATGGGTCGCATATTGGTAATTACATATTCTTTGTTTTTATCATTAAAATAACCTATTTTTGACATTTCTATCACTCCTTTATCTTTAAGTCCATTATAAATCAAAATTAGTCAATTTTCAAGTAGGCATACTAGTATTTTTGGTTAATTAAATGGTAAAAAATTACATATGTTTTCGCTTAAATTAGAATTAGAAAACCATCGAACAGTTTTTATTTCTTATCCAAGCCAATGCAAACAATACAGGTGTTATCCTCAAAGTGATAAGGCTCGGGTCCGTTACCGCCTGCACAAAACAAATGTGTTGGTTTTCCGTTTTTGTCGAACAACAAGGATGGACGTTCCAAATTTCCCATCACAGACTTTGTGCCATCTTGCCATAAAAGATTGCGGGAATATACCTTGGGCTCCTCGGCCAATTCAAAATGAATACAGTCATCACTTTCGGCGTAAAAGCCTGCACCCCATTCTCCTGTAATGCTACGATTTGGATTTTTGCTGTCATCTTTGGCAATTAAACAAAACTTTTTGCGCTCTGCATCATACCACAAAAAAGGATCTTCAATATGAAAATCGGGGTCGGAAAATTCTAAAATAGGATGATCGCAAAGACGGCGAAATTCACCATCGGGGCGGTCTGCGATTGCAACGCCAAGCTGTAATGCCTTGCCGACAGCAGTTCTTGATTTGTAAATCATATAGGTTGTTCCGTTTGGTAAAATAGCTACTGACGGGTTGGTAGTAATAGTGCAGTCCCAATAGCTGCAATCCCTTGGCTCAAGTAATGGTGTATCACGGCGCACAAAGGGACCGTTTATATCCTCTGCTACTGCCACACCTATTCGCTTGCGGTTCCAGGTCTCCAAAGCAAACTGACCGAAATATGGGTCATCAGATTCCGGAATTTCTCCTCCGTAAGTTGTGCCCATATAATACAAATAATATTTTCCGTTATAATATTTGATACAGGTATTATGTGTGTTCATTCCATCGAAATATTCACTTCCACGGCGTGAAAGCACCACGTTTTTGAATTGATACGGGCCGTTTGGTGTGTCAGAAACCGAATGAATAATCTCGCTGTTAAAAATCCAGTTCCAGCCAAACCCGAGCTCTTTTCTCCAACGAGAAGAAAACATATGATATTGTCCATCAGCCAAGATAACAGAGCAGTCCCAGACATAATAATCCTCAAGCTGCAGTGCCTTGACTGCTTTTCCGGCTTTGTAACCAAAATTTTCCATTAAAACGTCCCCTCTTTCAAAAGATGCCAAAACCACGAATATAGGTCATTGTACAACCTCTTTGCAAATAATTCAATGTCAATTTCAAAACAAAATTATATATCCATAAATTACTATTGCAACTGACAAACCCCTCTTTACATATATTTAAAACAGAATATATAAAAGGAAGGGTTTTATGTTTTCACTTTTATTAAAATTAGCATCATCACTCTTTTATTTGGCGCTTCACGTGAGCGGTGCCGGTTCCTTTCCGCCTCCACTCAAAAGTGATGAAGAAGCAAGGCTTTTGCAAAAAACACAAGAAGGCGATATGGAAGCTCGCAATAAGCTGATTGAGCACAATTTACGCCTTGTAGCCCACATTGTAAAAAAATACTATGCAACAGGTGCAGAATCAGATGATTTGATTTCTATTGGTACAATCGGACTTATAAAAGCTGTTTCCACTTTTAAAAGCGATAAAAACATAAAGTTTGCAACCTACGCTGCACGATGTATTGAAAATGCAACCCTCTCACAAATGAGTTTTCGGTTACGAAAAGAACTCCCCATTGGAGAATTACCGAGCAGACGGCAGAAAATATGTATATAATGTCGCACACCGAAAACGGTGAAACAAAACATTCTCCCTTGTTTGTTCTCAGCTTTAAACTTATGGCGCCGAGAAAACTGCTCGAAGCACAGTTATTTAACAAGCAATATCATTCTTACGAAGATATTGATAACATCCCCGACCGCTTACGCTTTTGCCGACATAAATTAGGTCTTATGCAAAAGGAAGTGGCGCAGATTGTCGGCATTGCTCGTAGCACATACATAAATCTTGAAACAGGTAATCATAACGGCTTTGATAAAACTGTAGCGGACAAGCTTTCTAAACTCTATAATATCCCTGTATATGACCTTCTTGATGATTACAACCGCTTTATAGCAGTCGGACAAGGTAAACTAATACGAGAGCACCGAGAAAGCCTTAATCTCGGCAAAAGACCGTTTGCAAGGCTCGTTGGCGTGGATGCCAATATGATTAGACTTTGGGAAAGTGAACGAAAACAAATTAGTCTTAAATCTTGGGAGAAATATTTCAAGGATCGAATCACGGTTTAACGGACGACCGCCTCACATTTTTTGTGAGGCGGTCACTTTTTTCAGACTACTTTTTCTGTTCGGCTTTAATCTGTTCTTTTGTATCTTTTATAATCGCATTAAGCAGTCTTTCCTTTTCTCTGATTGGGCAATCTAACTTAGAAATGCTATTAAGTACTCCATCGGCGTGAACACTGGCTACACGCCGTCTTAGTTCACGCCATCCTTCTTCTGTTGTGGGATAGTGGACAATAACGTTAATCGGTGCAAATGTCTTCATACCGAGTACCTCCTATGTGCATAAACTATATGCGCGAGGTGTTGTCCGCTATTCCGAAAGCTTTTTACGAAAGTTGCCCAAATCAGATGATGCATATAAAAATACATCATACGATTTCCTTTCTACATATCTCAATTAAAACTTCTCCTTCTTGTTCTTGCCTTTGAGTTTTGCAAGGTATGTAAGATATGTATACTTGCAGATGGGCAACCTGCAAGTCCGGACTCTGTTAAATTTGTTTTTCCTTTACTTCCTTTGATTGTCCCTATATATCAATCCTACAGATTTTCGTCAGCAGGATATTGTAGTCAATTTAAAAAATCCCTTCATCATTTTAATTAATAGTTACTTCTTCGGCTTATCAGCCAAGTAAATTCTTGTTACTTCGGTCCTGTGGTGACCTAAGTTTTCGCTAACAATCTTTCGAGCTTTCTTTGGGCGCTCTTTTAATGCTTCTTCATAGGTGCGTTGTGCATAGGTGTGTCTCAGACTGTGCCAAGAGATTGTTTCGGTTCTTTTCTTCTTACCGTCTTCGCTAAAATCTTCGCGGTTTTCTACCATAAAATATTTTCTGTTATAGCTCATCCAGTTCTGCAACGAACGCTTTTCTCGTTGAACGCCGCCCTTTTCGCTACCTGAGATTAAGTAATCTCTTGGATATTTGCCTGAACACCTGGCATAGTTCAAATTATCGGTAATAATACTGCGTTGCTTTGCGCTTAAATCGATAGCCCTTGTCTGACCGCCTTTGCCTTTTATGACAAGTTGTCCGGTCTTTAATGCGGACATAAGGTATTCAACTCTCAACGTGCAGATTTCTTCAAGCCTTAAACCAAATTCACTGGCAAAGTCAAAGCCAATAACCACGTCCTGCCGGCCTTTTTCGATAGCCCACTGTCGAATACGGACAAGTTCTTTATCTAATAGCGAATGGTCTTTTACACCTGTCGCTCGTTTGGGCAGATTCAACTTGCTATTAGGGGATAGCCTGTTTTTACTACCGGATTTTCTATGGAAATACCGTATGCCCGACAGATCGGATTGAATAGTTGCGGCAGAGTTGTTTTCTTTTAGATGTTCCACATAGGCTTTAAAGTGTCGATCTTCCACGTTCTTAAAATTTTGCAGTCGGTAATTATCTGCTAAAAACTTGCAGAACCTTTTTGTT
>JAZNWW010000043.1:0-3550 GCA_045593535.1 Acutalibacteraceae bacterium | reverse complement strand
GACCAGCTATCCCTTGCAAGTTATATAAAAAGCGGAAATCTTGAAAAACATTTAAGAAGATTACGCCGACTGTATTATTCGAAAAGTAAAGTCTTGCTTGAAGAACTCGTGAAAAATTTCCCCAAAAGTGAAAAAGTTTTATTTGAGTCACTTTTGACGGTCAGACTTTTTTTAGACCTTCCTTTTTCTTCTAAAGAAATAGCAGATAAGCTTTTTAAGAATGGGATATATGTGATGGATAACAAACATAAAGGGTCAATCGACCTGTGCTTTTCGGGAATAAAAACAGAAGAAATAGGAGAAGCGGTTGAAAAATTAAAGGAAGCACTTGAATTATAAAAATGTCAATATACAGTTGCAAATTGGTATAAAATGTACTATAATTAGACAAGAAACTTTAGGAGGTTCAAATTATGCTTAAAAGATTTTTTGCTGTCATCTTATGCCTTAATTTGCTTGTATGTGCAGGATGTTCGAGCAACCCCGAAGATTTGGCAGTTGAAAAAGATGAAACAACTGTTGAGATTGAGACAGAGCCGGTTAATCCTTTCGTTGTAAATTCTCTCACCGGAGTACAGGATTTGGACCCCGAAAAAGAGCTGTTAAGACCTGTTGCGGTTATGATTGATAATGACCGCTTGGCGCAAAATGTTCAAACCGGTGTCGGCAAAGCAGATATCGTTTATGAAACAGAGGTTGAAGGCGGTATTACACGCTTGATGGCAGTATTTAAGGATTTCCAAAGCGTAAAGCAGGTTGGTAATATTCGTTCTGCACGCTATCCTTTTATTGAACTCGCTCTCGGACACAATGCGATATATTTGCATCACGGACAGGATAATACCTATGCAGCACCGCATTTACGTGATATAGACCGTGTTGTTGTGTCTGAAAACAATGGCGGTGAGCGTATTTCTAATGGCGCTATGGGTTGGCAAAACTTGTATGGATACCCAAGTAAGCTTTGGAATACAATCAAAAAGAATAAGATTGATACCACTTTAAGTAAAGCTACACCCTGGCAGACTTTTGGTACAGATATAACTTTTGAAAAGGCTTCTACTACTATCACAGTACCTTTTTCAAATTCTTCTATTTCAAAATTTGTTTATAATCCCGAAACACAAAAATACATAAGAAACAGCGATAGAATTGAACATAAGGATTATGTTACAGGTGAAAGTCTTGAATTTAAGAACATTTTCATCTTAAAAACAACTATTCGCTATTATCCCGATGGCAAACACAAGGAAGTTTTGCTTAATTCGGGAAGCGGTTTTTACTGCGTAAACGGTACTTATGTTAAGATTAAATGGCAGAAGGGAACAGGCTCTAACAGCTTCAAGTTTACTCTTGCAGACGGAACACCTCTTACTGTTAATGAGGGCAACTCTTGGGTTTGCATTATGACCCAAAATAACACCGTTTCTTTTAAATAAAGTTTAAGTTTTTAATCCTCGGTATGCGATGCGTATCGGGGATTTTTAGCAAAATAATATTTCGGCAACCGCAGAATAGTATTATAAAAAGACTTGATTTCAAAAAATCAAGTGAAATTTGTCGAAAGAAAAAATATTATTTTGGTTTATACGTCAAGTCGTGCGGTAATAATTTTAATGGAAAGAAAATTATTACGGAGATGATTTTTTGTATAACAAGGTTACAATTTGCGGTGTGGATACCTCAAAACTGCCATTACTCAAAGAAAAAGAAAAAACCGAGCTCCTAAAGCTTGCCAAGTCAGGAAACGAAAATGCCCGAAGTGAGCTTATAAACGGTAATTTACGCCTTGTTTTGAGTGTTATCAAGCGTTTTCAAAACAGAGGTGAAAACCTTGATGATTTGTTTCAAGTTGGTTGCATAGGGCTTATTAAATCAATTGACAATTTCGATATTACACAAGATGTACGCTTTTCGACCTACGCAGTTCCGATGATAATAGGGGAGATACGAAGATATTTAAGAGATAACAGCGTGTTAAGAGTCAGTCGCTCGATAAAAGATACCGCCTACAGAGCAATGCAGGTCAAGGAAAGACTTATGGCAGACAGACAAATTGAACCGACTATTAGTGAAATAGCAAGTGAACTCTCACTACCCGAAAGTGATGTAGTAATAGCGCTTGAGAGTATAGTGAGTCCTATGTCACTTTATGACCCGATTTATTCCGATGGCGGTGACACAATTTATATTCTTGATCAAGTCGGTGACAAAAATGATGACAAGAATTGGCTTGAAGAAATTTCCTTTAAGGAAGCAATAAAAGACCTCACAAAAAGAGAAAAATATATCTTATCCTTGCGATTTATCAAGGGTAAAACACAAATGGAGGTATCCCGCACTATTGGTATCAGCCAAGCGCAAGTCAGCCGACTTGAAAAATGTGCGATAGAAAAGATAAAGGGATAGAATGTAAATTAAAGCTTACGACGATATGTGTCGGGCAACCACGGGTTGCCCGATTTTTCAATAAATTTGGAAAAAACGGCTAAAAATGTTATAAATCGCAATTATTGACCAAAAATATGTATAATAATGACTTGCGAAAAAACTGAAAAATTATACAATAATTATGTATTAAATTGTCTATTTATATTTATTTTTACTAATATTTGGTTTCAAAGTCTTATTTTTTAAGTAAAAATGCGGTTTTTACAGTTTTTCTGCCATTTGAGTAAAAAGCGTTTTTTAATGCTTCTCACCCTTTGCTAATTTGGCTAAAAATTTCAATTTCGTACAATTTATTTAATGAATAAATATTTTTTCTTAAGGAGGAAAAACAATGAAAGCATTTTCAAAGTTCTTTGACGGGAACGCAAAGAAAGTACTTGCAGTTGTATTGACATTGGCAATGATTATAGCTAATTTCACAATGTTGTTCAGCTTTACAGCAACTGCGGCTACAGCTCCTTACGAACCCGTTGAAGGTCAAGGTGTTATTGATTATGAAGTAACAGATGCTGCTCCTGCTATTCCTATGAACGTAGGTACACAGGTTCATCAGAATTACCTTGAATTCGAAATCGGTGGCACTATGGTGGAGGGAAGTGACGTTACAATTGCACTTGCCGATTCTTCAACCGATGGTGTTACTCTAGTTGACGGTATGTTTACCGCAACTAAAGCTGGTCTTTATCCCGCAACTGTAACCTATAATGGTACAACTGTTACAGTTTATGTTGTGGTTAAGGAAGTGGAAGAAGACACTTGGTATCTCTACCGAGAAGATTTCACTGCAACAAACTACAGTCCTACAGCATACACAGGTGACGGAAGCATTCCTGTACCTGCAGGCTGGACATTACAATGGACACAAACCTGGACATCTACCACTCTTAATCAATTAACAACCGTTGGTAAGTACCGTAACACTACATATACCGCAGGTGTAGTTCCTTTCTATGACCTTTATCATATCGGCGGTTCAGGCTACAACAGAGTTAAGTCATTTAACCTTAACAATGCTGTTGTAAACGACTTCTCTGACTATACAATTATCGCTGATATGGATATTTATAACCACCATCCTAATTCCAATAAAGCAGGTGTT
>JAZNWW010000042.1:0-10023 GCA_045593535.1 Acutalibacteraceae bacterium | reverse complement strand
AAAATTTATCGGCGCTCCAAGCCGTAATAAATTTTGGGCACCGCAAGAGGGTCGAGTCTCTCCTACTCCGCCAAAAGACATCTAAGAAATTAGGTGTCTTTTTTCTTTTATATATAATTCGAACTCGAGCGCCGGGCGGCGTGGGCTAAAATCACGAGCGCTGCCTGTGGCAGAAAAAGCGAGTGTTTTTTGGCGCAGCGGTCAAAATTTATCGGCGCTCCAAGCCGTAATAAATTTTGGGCACCGCAAGAGGGTCGAGTCTCTCCTACTCCGCCAAAAGACATCTAAGAAATTAGGTGTCTTTTTTCTTTATAGCTAACAAAAACCAACCACTCGTATTTTTAAGTGGTTGGTTTAGTTTTTTAAAAAATCACTTTAATTCTTCCAAAAATTCGCCGATTCTTTGTATTGCCTCGTTGATATGCTCAACGGAATAGCAATAAGAAACACGTATAAAGCCTTCTCCGCTGTCACCAAATGCAGTGCCAGGAACAACAGCTACCTTTTTAGAATTGAGTAGCTTTTCGCAAAACTCATCACTTGTCAAACCGGTTGATTTGATTGAAGGGAAAGCATAAAAAGCACCCTTTGGCTCTCTGCAAGTAAGGCCTATTTTGTTAAAGCCTGCAACCATTATTCTGCGGCGCATATTGTACTCTTTAAGCATATACTCAACATCTTCATCACAGTTTTTAAGTGCCTCTATTGCGGCATACTGCGAGGTTGTGGGCGCACACATTATAGCATATTGATGGATTTTAATCATCTGCTTCATAATTTCTTTCGGACCGCAAGCAAAGCCAAGTCGCCAGCCTGTCATCGAAAAGGCTTTTGAAAAACCGTTTATGGTAATTGTTCTCTCATAAAGTCCATCAATGTTTGCAGGTGAAATATGAGGGTTACCGCTAAAGGTAAGCTCGGCATAAATTTCATCTGAAAGCACCATTATATTTGTATCTTTGAGAAGCTCTGCAATAGCTTCAAGGTCTTCCCTTTCCATTATAGCACCTGTAGGATTACAGGGATAAGGCAAAATTAAAAGCTTGGTTTTATCGGTAATTAGCGCTTTTAATTCTTCAACAGTTACCTTGAAATCGTTTTCTGCCTTTGTGTTTAAAATTACAGGAACACCGCCGGCTAAAAGGGTTATCGGCTCGTAACAAACATAGGAGGGCTGTGGTATAATAACCTCATCGCCGACTGACACGATAGCCCTGATAGCGACATCTATCGCCTCACTGCCTCCGACAGTCACTAAAATTTCATCATCAGGGTTATATGAAACCTTAAATTTTCGTTTCATATAATTTGAAATTTCCTTTAAAAGCTCTGATTGTCCCTTGTTTGAAGTGTATTTTGTTTTTCCTTTTTGAAGAGAATTTATACCTGCTTTTCTGATTTGCCAAGGTGTTTGAAAATCAGGCTCACCTACACCTAAAGAAATGACATCATCCATAGTAGCGGCGATATCAAAAAAACGGCGTATTCCCGAAGGCTTAATTTCGGTTACGTTTTTATTTAATATCTTGCTGTAATCTATCATATAAAGAGTTGCCCCCTATCATCACGGTCAGAGGAAATAAGCTCAACATCCATTTCCTTATATCTACGCATAACAAAATGTGTTGTAGTAGAGGTTACAGAATCGATAGTTGCAAGTTCTTTCGCAACAAAAACTGCAATATCACGCAAGGTTTTACCCTTAACCACAACATTAAGGTCATATACGCCTGACATCAAATATACCGACTCAACCTCATTATATTTCATAATCTTTTCGGCAACCTCTTCAAAGCCGAGTCCTGCTTTTGGCACAACATTAAGCTCAACAATAGCCGAAACATAGGCATCATCCATTTTTTCCCAATCAATAACCGCTTTGTAGCCACGAAGCAAACCGTCTTTTTCAAGTTCCTTTATAATGGCATTAACAGTTTTTTCATCGGTTGCGAGCATTGTCGCAATTTCCTCGTTTGTGTATCTCGCATTTCTTGCCAATAACTTTAAAACTTCGTACTTCATTTAATTTTCCTCCTAAAAGCTGTTATATGTAATATAAACAAAATTCGCCCTGAATATTTCAGGGCGAATTAAATCCGTGGTACCACCTAAATTCGAAAATATAAAATTTTCGCACTCTTTTCTTTTAACGCAAGAAATACGGCAACCCTTTCGGGTGCAACTCAAAGGTAGCTTCAAAAGGCTTAACTATGTGTATTTTCACCAACCATACACTCTCTTAAAAAGTTTAAGCTTTCTACTTATCCTTATCACAGTTTTTATACACCTATATAATACAGTTTTTAATTATTATTGTCAAGAATTTTATTTTTAACGCCTACGGTCAGTCGGGGACGCCTGTCCATACGATACGAATTTAAAATTTCATCTTTGCCTCCCTTGCCTTAAAGGGAGGTGGCAAAATCTTTGATTTTGTCGGAGTGATTTTAATTACGCATTACGAATTACGAATTACGCATTATTTAAAAAAGTACTTGCAAAATTTTATCTTTAATGATATTATATTAAGGATAAATGCGTTGACGAAGAAAAGTAAGCAAAAAACGGCTTTAAGAGAGTATCTATCGTAGGTTGAGAGTGGATATAAGTTTAGATTTTGCCGAAGTTCCCTTCCGAGCTGCAGTGCTGAACAAAAAAGTAGGCGCTGCCGGTAAACTCCGTTACAGGTTGAAAGAGTGTTGGCTTTTAAAAAGACAAAATATGGGTGGTACCACGGAGATTTTTTACACTTCGTCCCTTACTTACAAGGGGCGGAGTTTATTTTTTTATTCAAAATCTAAATGATTTAGCTAAAGGAATGATTATTTATGAAAGAGACTTTAAAACAGATTACTCTTACCGCAAAGGAAGCGGTAGCAAATGCCGAAAACGCTGCCGCTATCGAAGAGGTTAGAGTAAAATATTTAGGTAAAAAGGGCGAGCTTACCGCTATTTTAAAGCAAATGGGCTCACTTTCTCCCGAAGAACGCCCTAAAATGGGACAGCTTGTAAACGAGGCAAAAGCCGAGGTTGAAGCACTCATAACCGAGAAAAAGGACGAACTCAACAAAAAAGCTGTTGAAGAAAAGTTAAAAGCTGAAACAATTGACATCACAATGCCCGCAAAGAAATTAGAGGCCGGCAGACTTCATCCGCTTAATACAGTGCTTGATGATATGATTGATATTTTTCAGTCAATGGGATTTGATGTGGTTGATGGTCCCGAGGTTGAGACCGACCACTATAATTTTGAATGCTTGAACGTGCCGAAGGACCACCCCGCACGTGATATGCAGGATACCTTCTATTTGGCAGAAAATTTGCTCCTTCGTACTCAAACCTCTGCCGCACAGATTAGAACAATGGAAACCAGAAAGCCTCCTATTCGTGTTATTTGCCCGGGTCGAGTATTCCGTGCTGATGAAGTGGATGCCACACACTCACCCGTTTTCCACCAAATTGAAGGTCTTGTTGTTGACAAAGGAATTACGATGTGTGACCTTAAGGGCGTTTTAGAGCAATTTGCTCAAGAAATCTACGGTAACGATACAAAGGTTAAATTCCGCCCCTCCTTCTTCCCTTTCACAGAGCCTTCTGTTGAGGTTGATGTCACCTGTTCGGAATGTGGCGGTAAGGGTTGTCGTGTATGTAAGGGTAGCGGTTGGATTGAAATTTTGGGTGCCGGTATGGTTCACCCAAATGTACTCAGAAGCTGTGGCATAGACCCTGAAGAATATTCGGGCTTTGCTTTTGGTATCGGTCTTGACCGACTTACAACTACTCGCTATAAGATAAGCGACATCAGGCTCTTATTCGAAAACGACAAGCGCTTCCTTGAGCAGTTTTAACGGAGGTAAAATGTAATGAAAATTTCACTAAACGCATTAAAATATTATGTTGATATAAATGTTCCGGTTGAAGAAATGTGCGATAAAATGGTTATGGCCGGCTTTGAGGTTGAGAGCATTGAAAAAGAGGGCGACAATCTTATAAACGTTGTTGCCGCTCAAATTCGTGAAATCACACCTCACCCCGACAGCGACCATTTGCAGATTTGTCAAATGGACATAGGCAGGGATGAATTAGTACAAATCGTAACAGGTGCTCAAAATATTGCAGTTGGTGACATTGTTCCCGCCGCTTTAAATGACAGTTATCTTCCATGCGGAGCACATATTGTAAACGGTAAGCTTCGTGGTGTTCCCTCTAATGGTATGCTATGTTCCGGTGAGGAGCTTTGCCTTACGGAAGCCGATTACGAGGGTGCCTCGGTGAACGGAATTTTAATTCTTAAAAATGATGTTAAAATCGGTACTGATATGCGTGAAGTTTTAGGACTTGATGACTATATCATCGACTTTAAAATTACTGCAAACAGACCCGACTGCAACTGCTTTTTGGGTGTTGCAAAGGAAATCAGTGTTGTTTTGGGAACACAGTTTAAAATGCCCGTTCCCTCTTATAAAACTGTCGGCGGAGATATAAATGACTATATCTCTCTCGAAATTCAAAACTACGAGCTTTGCCCACGTTATATAGGTCGTGTTGTTAAAAATCTTCGTATAAAAGAGTCACCAGACTGGATGCAAAAGGCACTTTTAGCTTCGGGTATGCGCCCGATTAACAATATCGTTGATATTACAAACTTTGTAATGCTTGAAACAGGTCAGCCTATGCACGCTTTTAATTACAACGATTTAGCCGACAAAAAAATTATTGTAAGAAACGCAAAAGAGGGCGAAAAAATCACTACTCTTGATGGCAAGGACTATGTCCTGACCCCCGATATGCTCGTAATCGCCGATGGAAATAAGCCCTCCTGCCTTGCAGGTATTATGGGTGGCAGAGAGAGTGAAATCGAAGAGGATACAAAGGACTTGTTCCTTGAATCTGCAAAGTTCAAGCGTGATAATATTCGCCATACTGCACGAGCTTTAGGCATCAGAACAGAGGCTAGCGGCAGATATGAGCGTGGTACAGATATTATGAACGTGGAATACGCTTCAGAGAGAGCATTAGAGCTTATTTACACACTTGATGCAGGTGATATTATAGATGGCAGTATTGACTGCAACAACGGTCTTCCTGAAGACAGAATTATCACCACCACAACCGACAAAATTTTAGAGCTTATCGGTGTAGATGTTCCCGATGAAAAAATTGTTGAAATTTTAAATTCATTGCAATTACCTACCACAATAAACGGCAAGGAAATTACAACAAAAGTTCCTTCTATTCGTGATGATATTGAGGGCAGAGCCGATTTAGCCGAGGAAGTAATGAGAATTTACGGTTATGACCACATTGTCGGAACTGCAATGCGTGGTACTGTTGAACGTGGAAAGCTTTTACCCGAAAGAATTAAAACCAACAAGATTAAAAAACTTTTAGTAGGCGCTAACTGCTTTGAAATCGCAACCTATTCATTTATTGCTTCAAAGGCGATTGATTCTCTGCTTTTAGATGAAAATGATGAGCGCCGCAAACAAATAAAAATCATCAATCCTTTGGGTGATGAATACTCAACTATGAGAACTCAACTTACAACAAGTATGCTGACCGTTCTTTCAACAAACATCAACAAAAAGATTAAGGAAGGCAGATTCTTTGAAATAAGCAAACGCTTTGTTGCAAAGGAATTACCCCTTACAGAGCAACCCGAGGAATTGCCGACTATGTCAATCGGTATTTACGGTGAAAATGAGGACTTCTTCACATTAAAGGGTATTATCGAAGCTGTTTGTGCTGCTTTGGGCGCTCATACACAGTACGAAAGAAGCAGCGAGCCTTATCTCCACCCCGGTCGTCAAGCCTTAGTTAAAGCTAACAATATGCCTGTTTGCACCTTTGGTGAAGTACATCCCACAGTAGCCCAAAACTTTGGAATTGAGGAAAAGGTTTATGTTGCCGAAATCAAGCTTGATGTGCTTCTCTCAATCAATAAGAGAAAAACCACCTACAAGCCACTTCCTAAATTCCCCGCAGTTGAACGTGACTTTGCAATGCTCGTTGACAGCGATATGCCTGTAGGAAATATTGAAAGAGCTATCACTCAAGGCGCAGGCAGACTGCTTGAAAACATCGAGCTTTTCGACATTTATCAAGGCTCACAAATACCCGAAGGTAAAAAGAGTGTTGCTTACAGTGTATATCTCCGCTCGGCTGACCACACACTTACTGATACCGAAATTGATGATGTAAATAACAAAATCATTAAGAAATTGGAATCAATCGGCGCAGAGCTTAGAAAATAATACTTGAATTTTTTAAATTTTCGGTATATTATAATAACGTATAACATTATGTGAGGTGCGATTTATGAACGATAGAACTATGACCTTTTCAATCGGTGACCAAACAGAACAGCAAATCAGAAACATTTTGGTTACGGTTTATGATGCTTTGAAGGAAAAGGGATATAACCCGATAAATCAAATTGTAGGCTACATTTTGTCTGAAGACCCAACATATATTACAACTCATAATAATGCAAGAAATCTTATAAGGCGTATTGACCGAGATACACTTTTACAGTCTCTCGTTAAATACTACTTAACTGCGTAAGACAAAAATTTAAGGAGTCGTTTTAAAACGACTCCTTTTTTATTTTATATCCTTGCGACCCCGCTTTTTATTGCGGCTTCGGCTACTGCCTTTGCAACGGTAGGTGCTATTCGTTTATCAAAGGCTTTTGGTAATATGTATTCCTCATTCAGCTCCTCATCTGACACAAGCGAAGCTATGGCATAAACCGCCGCCAGCTTCATTTCATCATTTATATCGGATGCTCTTACATCCAAAGCGCCTCTGAAAATACCGGGGAAAGCCAATACATTGTTTATTTGATTTGGAAAATCGGAGCGGCCTGTGCCGACAACCTTGGCGCCGCCTTGTTTTGCAACCTCGGGCATAATTTCGGGCACAGGGTTTGCCATAGCAAAAACGCAAGCTGACTCATTCATCTTTTCTACCATTTCAGCAGTTACAATATTAGGTGCAGAGACACCTACAAAAATATCGGCACCGACTAAAATATCGGCGAGACTTCCCTTTTCTAAATTGGGATTGGTCTTTTCACTCAATGCCTTGTGAGCCTCGCTTAAATCGGGAGCACCTTTGTAAATAGCGCCGAATTTATCGCACATAATAAGATTTTTGAGTCCTAATTTAAGGAGTAGCTCACCTATAGCTGTTCCTGCCGCTCCCGCACCGTTTATCACACACTTGATGTTTTTAATATCCTTACCGACAAGCTTTAAAGCGTTGAATATAGCTGCCGCTACACAAATTGCAGTTCCGTGTTGGTCATCGTGGAAAACGGGAATATCGCATTTTTGCTTTAGCTTTTCTTCTATTTCAAAGCAACGTGGCGCTGAAATATCCTCTAAATTTATACCACCAAAGGAGCCCGAAATTCTATAAACAGTATCAACAATTTCATCAACATCGTTTGAGCGAATACACAAAGGAAAGGCATCAACCCCCGCAAACTCTTTAAAGAGAACACATTTACCCTCCATAACAGGCATACCGGCTTCGGGACCTATGTTTCCAAGCCCTAATACAGCTGAACCATCGGTCACTACAGCAATTAAGTTTTGTCGGCGGGTTAGTGAAAAAGATTTGTCATAATCTTTACTTATTTCAAGGCAAGGCTCGGCAACACCCGGGGTATAAGCCAGCGATAAGTCCTTGGCATTTTCGACTTTTACACGGGAGACTACCTCGATTTTTCCCTGCAATTCATAATGCATTTTAAGCGATTCTTTTTTTATATCCATTTTGCACCTCTTTTAAATATTATCTATATAATATCACCTTCAGAGGAAAAATGCTACAAATAATGAATATTTTTTACCCGTTTGACAAAAATTATTTTCGGGAGTGATAAGCTTGGAAAGAAAAACTATAAGAGCAATTTATATAGCAATACTTGTTTGTGCTGTTTGTCTGGCTGCGGTAATTATTACTATAAGCTATGGAGTGAAAACCGAAAAGCAAGAACCGACAGAATGGGTGCTCGCTTCATACGGTGATAATGTAGCTCTTTATAACGAAAATGAAGTAGTAGAGGTTTATGGAAGTATTTCACTCGAAAATTTACCCATAGCCGACCGAGAAAGAATAAAAAAAGGAATTGTTTTTCCTTCAAAATCCGAGGCCGAATTAGCAATAGAAGACTATGACGGTTAAAAGCTTCATTACTGACCAAAGTGAAACTGAATCATTAAAGCATTGACAAAAAAACCTTTTAAATATATAATTTACCATATAAATCTTTAGAAAAATGGTGAAATATATGAAAGAGTTTTTGCGTGTTGTTAAATTTGTTTTGTTTTCAACCAGTGCCGGAATTATCCAGATGGGCTCTTTTGCACTTCTAAACGAGGTTGCAAGATTATCTTATTGGCCCTGCTATTTGATTTCCCTTGTTTTAAGTATTTTATGGAACTTTACACTAAATCGCAAGTTTACATTTAAGTCTGCCGCTAACGTTCCTCTGGCAATGCTTAAAGTTGCGCTTTATTACGCAGTCTTTACTCCGGTCACCACAATACTCGGAAACTATTTGGTTGAAACACTTTTGTGGAACGAATATTTAGTTACTGCTATGAATATGCTACTTAACCTTGTGACCGAATTTTTATTCCAAAGATACTTCGTATTTGGCAAAAACATTGACGATGCAAAAAATAAATAAAATAACCGATATTACTGACCCCCATTTAGACCCGTATTTTCGGCTTACGGAAAATCAATTACGCAACAGACAACACGCCGATAAGGGCATTTTCATAGCCGAAAGTAAAAAGGTAATTGATTTAGCAATAAATTGCGGACTTAAACCCTTGTCTTTGCTTTTGAGTGAGTCTCAATTAAAAGGAAATTCAAAGGATTTGGCAGAAAGACTCTCCGACATCACGATTTATACCGCAAAGGATGAGGTTTTAGAAGCTGTAACCGGATACTCTTTAACAAGAGGTGCTTTGGCTGTATTTAAAAGACCATTGCTTCCTACAGTTGAGGAAGTATGCAAAAACGCAAAGCGTATTGCGGTGCTCGAAAGTATAACCGACTCTACAAATGTGGGAGCGATTATCAGAAGTGCTGCCGCCTTGGGAATAGATGCAGTACTTGTGACTACCACCTGCTGTGACCCTTTGCTACGCAGAAGTGTCAGAGTCAGTATGGGAACGGTTTTTCAAATTCCTTGGACTTACATAGAAAGTCATAAAAATATGCCCTCTGATACCGAAAGGTTGCGAAAATTAGGTTTTAAAACAGTTTCAATGGCTCTTACAGATAAAAGTATCAGTATAAGTGATAGCAAGCTAAAGAGCGAAGACAGACTCGCCATCATTTTAGGCACCGAAGGCACGGGTCTTTCGAGCAATACTATTAAAAGCTCTGACTATACTGTAAAAATTCCTATGTATCACAACGTTGATTCACTAAATGTTGCTGCTGCCAGTGCTGTGGCTTTTTGGGAACTTTGCCAAAACAAATAAAAAATACCTGCTGTAGTGTGCTAACAAAGTCATTGCATACTATAGCAGGTTTTTATTATTTATAATTTTTAGGTGGGATAGGATATAAATTT
This sequence comes from Acutalibacteraceae bacterium, assembly GCA_045593535.1. Classification (GTDB taxonomy): domain Bacteria; phylum Bacillota; class Clostridia; order Oscillospirales; family Acutalibacteraceae; genus UBA737. The sequence continues at coordinate 422 of JAZNWW010000042.1, read as the reverse complement.
TTAAATGTGCAGGTGTATCTGGGTGTTATTCTTCTGTCCTCGTGAAGTGAGCCGAAATACCAATGTGAAAATTGACAGGAACGGCTTATTTCTTCAAAATAACCATTCAATTTGTTTGTTCGGTCTGTGAGCCCCTTGCGATAAAGCATAGAGCTTTTTACAAGGGAGGGTGGCTCATGGGTAATGATGTAATCGACCTTTAAGCCCGCCTCATCCAGATTTTTGGCGCCGAGAGCCATTTCTTGAGGCGTGGGTTCTTCCTCCTGCCACCAATTACCTTCTTCCATACGCATATCCTTGTCGGTGCTTTCTCCGCCGCCAAAGGTGAAAAACCGGTTTCCCTCAATCTCAAAAATTTGACCACGCATAAGATGAATTAAATTTCCGCTTATTCTGTGAATCATACCACCGTGCCAATAGGT
>JAZNWW010000041.1:0-17166 GCA_045593535.1 Acutalibacteraceae bacterium | reverse complement strand
CGCAAAAGTGATATTATATTCGCCCTTAACTGCCCGAAATGCAATATCACTCAGCGTTAACCGAATATAACTGCAAAGCAATATAACTCGCCACAAGGCGAATATAACAGAAAAACTCCTTGTTCCGAAGAACAAGGAGTTTTTCTGGTGCAGAGGACGGGACTTGAACCCGCACGTCAAAAACACTGGTGTCTGAGGCCAGCCTGTCTGCCAATTCCAGCACCCCTGCAAGTTTAAAGTAATAAGTAAGAAGTAATAGTGAAGAAGTAAATGTTGACCATTAAATTATATCACAAAGTATTATAATGTCAAGAAAATTTAAGGCGATGAGAAACACTTCTCATCGCCTTTTTTACAATTTTATGATAAACCAAAGCTAACACTCAACGCCTTATCTACCATTACCATAGACTCACCGTCAAGACTGCCCATTTTTTCCTTTAAACGCTGTTTGTCAATAGTTCTCACTTGTTCGAGCAGAACTATCGAATCCTTTGCGAGTCCGCAATCGTTTGCCTCTACAGAAATATGTGTAGGAAGCTTTGTTTTATCCCGTTGGCTCGTAATTGCGGCAGCTATAACAGTAGGACTGTATTTATTGCCGACATCGTTTTGAATTATAAGTACCGGTCTTACACCGCCCTGTTCCGAGCCTACAACCGGACTTAAATCGGCATAGTAAATTTCTCCCCGTTTTATATTCATTACTCTTTCACACTCTCGCTGATTTGTTCTGATTATATTCTTACCAATATAAAGAATTTTAATCAGAAGATTTTCTTTTCCTTACATAATATGAAAAGAAAATACAAGTTGTGAAAAAGGGTTTTAAGAGTTATATACCTTCTAAATTAAAATCGGGAATAAATTTTGTATCGGCGCTGTCCATTTCTTGTATAAATACATTCTGAACATTAGAAGATAAAATATGATTTATTACCTTCTCGTATTCCCTTTTTGTTATTTTGCGGTTGATTATCGGCATATCCACCGCCTTCCCGCAAGGCAAATACTGACTCATAATGCTAAAAAATGCTCCTTTTGCATTTGCCTTTACCCATTCAAAAACGGATATTGCCTCTTTCGTTCCCTGCGGCAAAATGAGGTGTCTTATAATCACACCCTTTTGCATTATACCATTTTTTATTTGGGCATTTGGTTGCTGTCTTAAAGCCTCTTTTATGGCTTTAGTTGCGACTTCGGGATAATTCTCTGCACTCGAATAAAGTCTCGCTCTGTCACTCGAGAGATACTTTAAATCAAGCAGGAAAATATCAACATAGCCTTCGAGTTCCTTTAACGCTTCGACTAAATCGTATCCGCTGCTATTATACACTATTGGGATACTCGGTTTATAAATATCGAGTGCCTCTTTTATGGCATATATATAATGTGTCGGACTCACAAGATTTATATTGTGTGCGCCCTTATCTTCGAGATTTTTAAAAATCTCGGCAAGGTGCTCTACCGTTATTTCTTTTCCAAAGCCCTCGTGTGAAAGCGCATAGTTTTGACAATAAACGCAATTAAGGGAACAGCCTGAAAAAAAGACCGTTCCCGAACCGCTTTTGCCGCTTATAATTGGCTCTTCCCAAAAATGCAATCCTGCCTTTGCTACAATTGGCAGCATTGGCATTTTGCAATAACCGGTTAAATTGTTATGTTTTGTCCTTTGAGCGTTACACCTTCTCGGACAAGCTTTGCACTTCATTGTTTACCTTCTTTCGAGGCTTGTATTCCAGCACTCTATGTTTTACCTGTAAATCATCAAAGGTCTTTTTAAATGCGACTCTTCCGCTAAATCTATACTTACAGTCACCGCACTCAAAGTCATTCATAAACCAACGATTACGATATTTCCAAGCCTTTAACCTCTTGGCTTTTTTGCCGCATTTAGGACAGTTAAACTCAAGCTCTTTTTTGTTGATATTACTATCGTTTATATCCGAGATAGCATAAGCTTTAAACTTTAAACGCTTATAAAAATCGGGCGAAGAAGTATCACGAAGAAGTGAATTAAACTTTTCCTTATTATAGCAGGCTTTGAACAACAGCGCACAAACCTTACAATCATCAAGCGCTGTGTGAAGCTCATACCCTTCTGTCTCAAAGCCCAAAAGCTCGGCAGCGCCTTCAAGGGAGATTTGGTTTTTGCTCTCATACCCTTTTTTGTAAAGCTCACTCTGGACTAATTTTTGCAAATCGAGGTAATTTTTCATCTCGAATTTAACGCTACCGTTAAGAATTTGCTCCTCGTTTTCGATAATTGAATACAGGTCAGAATCGCTCCATGTCATAGTGACAAAAGCATTTTTTGAAAATTCATTGTAGCGCTTTACCGCTATGGTAAAGGGTATTCCCTCACGCATTTTTTCACTTGTAATACCTGTGAGCTTTGCAAAACGTGAGGAAACTTTATTTGAAATCTCGGAGCGTATTGTTTCACTAAATGTATCAACAACATCAAAATTTTCATCGAGTTTTACAGCGCCGATTTGCAAAATCTGATTTATAAAGCCTTTTGCAGACTTTAAATAAACACTGTCCCACTCTAAATCAAGAATTATATATTCCATTACTTCTTTTTCGACTCAGCTTTCATTCGTTCTTCTTTTCCCAAAATTCGCTTTCTGAGTCTTATATGATTAGGTGTAATTTCAACAAGCTCATCATTTTTAATAAATTCGAGTGACTGCTCGAGGCTAAGCTTTGATGGTGGCACCAAGCGAAGTGCTTCATCAGAGCCGGAAGCACGGGTATTTGTCATCTGCTTTTTCTTGCAAACATTACAAACAATATCATCATTTTTGGGATTTTCTCCGACAATCATTCCCTCATATACAGGAGTGCCGGGGCCAATAAAAAGTCTGCCTCGGCTTTGGGTGTTAAATAGTCCATAGCCGGTAGCCTCGCCCTGCTCGTGAACGATAATTGAGCCGGTTGAGCGCTGGTCAATATCACCCTTATACTCCTCATAAGAATTAAAAACGTGGTTCATAATACCGTTTCCGTTTGTATCTGTCATAAACTGTGAACGATAACCAAGCAGTCCACGTGAAGGGATTAAAAATTCAAGGTGAGAGGTTCCGCCCTCACGAGTACCCATATTCCTAATCTCTGCCTTGCGGTTACCAAGTCGCTCCATAACAGCACCGACATATTCTTCCGGCACTTCAATCATCAAAAGCTCAATAGGCTCTAAAAGTGTACCGTTTTCATCCCGCTTGTAAATAACCTCGGGCGGTGATACTTGAAACTCATAGCCTTGACGGCGCATTGTTTCGATAAGGATTGAAAGATGCAGCTCTCCTCTGCCCGAAACCTTAAATGTATCGGCAGAATCGGTTTCCTCAACACGCAAGGAAACATTAGTCATAACCTCTTTGAAAAGTCTGTCACGAAGATTGCGTGAGGTAACAAATTTTCCGTCTTTACCTGCAAACGGAGAATTGTTTACCATAAAGTTCATAGAAAGTGTCGGCTCATCAATCTTTACAAATGGAAGCGGCTCAATACAATCGATAGCACAGGCAGTCTCCCCGATTTCAAGGTTTGCAAGGCCTGCAACCTGAATAATATCACCGACAGTAGCGGTCTGCTCCTCATATCTTTTAAGACCTCTATACATAAACAGCTTTGCGATTTTCACATTAGAGGATGTACCATCTTTATGGCACAATGCTACACTCTGACCTGCTTTAAGAGTGCCTCTGATAACACGACCGACACCGATTCTACCTAAATAATCATCATATTCAATATTTGTGAAAAGCACCTGCAAAGGACCATCCTCGTCGCCCTCCGGCGCATCAATTTCCTTTACAATAGCATCGAACAATGGTTTCATATCCTTGCCCTGTATATCGGGGGAATAGGTAGCATAACCATCTCTGCCACTTGCAAAAATCACAGGAAATTCAATCTGGTCCTCATCAGCACCAAGCTCTATAAACAAATCGAGCACTTCATCGACAACCTCGTGCGGTCTCGCCATTGGTCTGTCGATTTTATTTACGACCACAACAGCTTTTTTACCGAGTGCCAACGCCTTTTTAAGCACAAAACGAGTTTGAGGCATACAACCCTCGAATGCATCAACCAGCAAAAGTACGCCATCAACCATTTGCAAAATGCGCTCAACCTCACCGCCGAAATCAGCGTGTCCGGGAGTGTCAACGATATTGATTTTAATATCCCCGTACATAACACTTGTATTTTTAGAAAGAATTGTAATTCCTCTTTCTCTCTCGAGGTCGTTAGAGTCCATTACCCTTTCATCAACATTTTCGTTTGCTCTAAAAGTTCCGCTTTGCTTTAAAAGCTGGTCCACAAGTGTGGTTTTGCCGTGGTCAACATGGGCAATTATTGCAACATTTCTTAGATTTTCGATTTTTGCCATAATTTAAAGACATCCTTATAAATAAATTTTATTCTACAACAAGCTCCTTGATAGAACGGAGCTGATAATCAACATTTTTAAGCAATTCGGGCTTTTTGAGCGCCACAGCTGCACCCTTTACAACACTCAATGTGGGGGTTTCGAGCTTAATTGCCTTTAACCCTAAATACTCGCTCATTCTTTCTGCCAAGCCGTAAAGCTGTGAACCGCCGCCTGCTAAATAAAAGCCTTCGTTTGTAATATCGGCTACCAAATCGGGGTCGGTATTTTGAAGAACTCGTCTTACCGAATCGCAGATAACATCTACCGTATCAATTATTGCATCGTAAACCTCGGCAGTTGTAATTTCAAAGCTTTCGGGCAGTCCTGAAAAGACATTTCTACCCTTTGCCACAACAGCGATTTCAATATCACGTTCAATTGCAGAACCGATTTGTATTTTGATTTTTTCTGCGGTCAGCGGACCTATCTCAATATTATATTCCTTTCTGACATATCGCATAATTTGTGTGTCAAAATCGTAAGATGCGGTTTTAAAAGAATCGCAGGTAGAAATTCCGCCCATCGAAATAACCGCAATATCGGTTGTTCCCGCTCCCACATCGACAATAAGTCGGCCTTTGGGAGTATCTAAATCAAGTCCCAATCCGAAAGCGATAGCCAAAGGACTTTCAATAACAGATATATTTCTTCCGCCTGCCGATAAAAGAGCATTTGACAAAGAGTGGTGTTGAAGCTCGGTAAGACCGGGTGGCAAAGTAGCCATAATTCTCGGTCTCATAACCTTATTTCCAAATGCCTCTTCCATATAATTTTTAAGCATTGCCTCAGCAATATCATAATCTGCTATAACCCCACGCTCAATCGGGCTGATACAGGTATAGCTGTCAGGTGTTCTGCCAAGTGTTTGTTTCGCCTTTTCGCCAAAATACACCGGCTCATAGGTCTCGGCATCAACCGTTACAATATTAGGCAGCTCAAGAACTACCTTTGAGCTTGAAAATATAACCGTTTTAGAGGTACCTAAATCAATTCCTATTTCAGTAGCCATTATTTTTTCCTCTCTTAAAATTTACTTATAAGTCCTGTTATGCAGTAAACCTTTGCGGCTCCCGCTTTTTTAAGTGCCTTTGAGCACTCATTTAAAGTAGCGCCCGTAGTTTTAATATCATCAACCAGCAATATAGTTTTCCCTTTTATAGAAGCATTACTTTTATAATTATCCTTTACATTTGCAAAACGCTTTTTCAAGGGAGTTTTGTGTTGTGGTCGCTTTTTACGCCTGCTGTAAAGCAGGTCTCTTTGAAGCTCAAGCTGTAAAATCTCAGCTATATGCTTTGCTAAAAGTTCACTTTGATTAAATCCCCTTGCCCTTTTTGATGAGGGAGTCATCGGAACAAAGGAAACAAGGTCAAATTCAACATCAAAAAATTTTTCCTTGACCGCTATTGACATCTTTTCCGCAAAGAAACGGGCAGTCGCAATATTACGACCGAATTTCATTGAATACATCGCTTTCTTTGCAACTGTAACATTATAATACGGAGCTGTCATAAAGTCAAAATAAAACTTACGGTTTTTACATTGGCAAAGATGTTTCGCACACCCGCATTTAAGACAAATATTTTCAATGCTTGTCACTTCGAGCATTGAATAACAATAATCGCAAAGAAATTCCTCCTTATCGATAATAGCTCTGCAGGAAGCACAAACGTTTGGAAAGAAAGCTGCAATTATGTTTTCAAGCATTTAAAATCTCTTTTCCAAATAATGTTTAAGCATTGTATAACGTAAGGTTTTGCGGTCATTTATTGCCATTTCTTCCCAGACAGAGTTATCTCCCACCACAATAAGCATTTTTTTCGCACGTGTCACAGCAGTATATAAAAGATTGCGGTATTTAAGCTTTTGGGGTATATCAAAAAGCGGAAGTATGACATAATCGTACTCACTGCCCTGCGATTTGTGAACAGTCACAGCGTACGCCAGCTCGAGTTGTGAGAAATCCGCCTGAAAATAGGTGGCTGTTTTGTCATCAAACCTAACCTTCAAAACTCCACCTTTGGCATCAATTTCGGTCACAAACCCGACATCACCGTTAAAAACGCCCGAGCCCGATGAACCGTCATCACGGATAAACTCTAAATCGTAATTATTTTTGATTTGCATTACCTTGTCCCCGACTCTTAAATAATATCCCTTAAAGAAAACCTGTGGTTTTCCTTTCTTATATGGGTTAAGGCGTTCTTGCAGGAGATTATTAAGATTAACAGTACCCGTATCCATCATTCTTGAAGGGCACAAAATTTGAGCATCCGACAAGGGATTGATATTATAAGCAGATACAAGTCTTTCGCAAACAAGCTCTAATACTGTGCTTACAACAGAGTGCTTGTCCTGTCTTTTCATCAAAAAGCAGTCAGAGTCTTTGGGTGAAAAATCTGCCGACTCACCATTTATAATTGCGTGTGCATTTTGAACAATTTTACTGCTGGCGGCTTGTCTGAAGACCTTTTTAAGTCTTATTGACGGAAAAACCTCCGAATCCAGAATATCACCTAAAACATTTCCGGCAGCAATGCTCGGCAATTGGTCAGAGTCACCGACTAAAATAATTCGGGTTGATAGCCTCAAGGCTTTAAGCAAATCCTCAAAAAGAAGCGAGTCTATCATCGAAGCCTCATCAATTATTATCACATCACAGTTAAGGGGATTTTTTTCATTACGTGCAAATCTGCGCTTTTCGCCATCCCCCCACTCGACCTCTAAAAGTCGGTGGATGGTTTTGGCTTCCCTCCCGCACAGCTCGGTCATACGCTTTGCGGCTCTGCCTGTGGGAGCTGCTAACTCGATTTTCAAATCTCTGCCTTCAAAAAGTCTGATTATCGCATTAAGTGTAGTGGTTTTTCCTGTTCCGGGGCCACCCGTTAAAATAAGTATCCCGCTTTTAAAGGCTTCAAAAATCGCTTGCTTTTGAAGCTCCTCAAACTCAATGCCTAACCTTCTTTCGACATTTTCGATTTCCAATTTGTCAACTGTTACAGTACTGTCAATATGGTTTTTGACCGACAAAAGTCTTGCGGCGATGTGTTGCTCCGATTTTAAAAACTCGGGAAGGGCCACAAATTCCTCATGCCCTATAAAAAGGGTTGAAAGAGACATACAATCAACTAATCTGTCGCAACAAATATCGGCAGTATCTTCACTGCAATCAAGTAATTTTGCCGAAACGGAAATCAGCTTTTTCCTAGGCAAACAGGTATGTCCGTTCATCAAATTTTTGCGTAAAACATACTCTATTCCCGCCGAAATACGCTGTTCGCTGTCCTTTGGGAAGCTTAAATCCTCTGCTATTTCCTCTGCAGTTTCAAAGCGAAAAGCGATTTTTTCATCGCAAAGAATATATGGGTTTGCCTTTATAAATTCGATTGATTTATCACCAAAATGCTTATAAATTGTGAAACATCTGTCGGGTGAGACATTGTATTTTGAAAGAAAAAGCATAATATCCCTGACACCATACTGCTTTTTATATTCCTCGCTGAAGGATATAGCTTTTGCAAGCGAAATACCGCTTATGACAGTCAATGCTTTAGGATTGTTTTGAATAATCTCCAACGTCTCCTCTTTGAACCTTGAAACAATTTTTTCTGCAGTAGCAGGGCCAATTCCCTTAATCGCCCCTTGGGATAAATATCTTAAAATACCTGCAGCATTTTGCGGTATTCGCCTTTCATAATGATTAGCCGAAAATTGTTGCCCGTAAGTCGGATGAAGTATATATTTTCCAAAAAACTCGGCATTGTCTCCTTCGTTCAAAAAAGGTAAAATCCCGACTATTGTAATCGGTTCTTTTTCCGATACCGCTTGGGCTACAGTGTATCCGTTAGACTCGTTTTGATAGGTGATTTTTTCAACTGTGGCAATAATGCTTTCGATATTTTCTTTTTTCTCTTCCACAAAACGAGCCTCCTTTGCTATCTCATTTTTTTAAAACTTCCGGCAAATCTATCGGCTTTATGAAAACAATTCCGCTGTTTCTTGCAACCGATAAACACTCATCTATATCTTCAATTCCGCAATCAACAACCACGATTTTTTCGGCAAAGCTTTTACCAAGCCATAAATATTCCTCCAAAATTGCTTTAAGAGAGCAAAAACAATCTTTGCCGCAAAGATAGAATAAAACACATTTTCGAGGTTTTTTTCTTCCTCTTGTTATGTAAAGCTTTAAAAAATGTAAAATTTCAGCAAAGCCTAACATTGCGGGAATTAAAATAATGTAAAATAAAATTTTCTCATCCATAACAAATTTCCTCCCTACTAAACAGTTTATTAAGAAGGAGGAATTTTGCTATTTTTTATGCAAACTTTTGGCGGATGATTTTTACATCCGCCAAAATAAACTTTGAAAATTATTTTATTGTAAGGGTTGTTTTGTAACTTCCGACTGCCCAGGCGGTGTTATAATTCTTAAAAGAGATAATAACATTTACAGTATATTTACCTGCCTTCTTGTCGGTTAAGATAATTTTAGCGTAAGCATTTTTTGAATTTATTTTATTCAGAACATTTTTAGGTGCACAAATATTAACTTCCGAAATTTTATTTACATCATTAACCTTTAAATCCTTTGACAAGCCCTCATACTTCATTTTTGATACAATTATGGTTTTTTCATCATAATCATCCATATCGATATTTACGACAAATTTTTCGATTGCATCAAAAATTCTTATACCCTCAGGCAAGTTAGGCTGCACCTCGAACACATGAGAAGAAACTGAAACTGTTCTCAAATCAATGGGATTCAAGGTGATTTCCTCGACATTTTCAACCGCCTCAGGTAATCCCTCGATAAGCACTGTTGCGTGGTCAATTTTGTATTCTATACTACCCGCATCAAATCCATCAGGCAGATTTGAAAAATCAGCCTTTACAGGTACGGTCTTTTGCTTGTAAACCGGAATTGTCACCTTTACATCGCCAATATTAAATGATAATTTATCTGACAAAATTTCACGGTTGTCGCTGTCATAAAGAATAATTTTTGCATCAAAGGTTTCTGTTGATTTTATTACCTTTGTTTCTTCTACCAAAGCTTTAACCGTTGAGATTTTGCTGACCGTACTTCTCGGTCCTGTAATTTCAACTATATTACTTTCAAGTCCACCAATACCCTCTGTACCTTTAACAAGACCGGCCTCATTTACTGTGATACCATCGGTCACAGGAACAATTTCAAACTCCTTTGTATCTATATAGTCAAAATTAACCTTGATTTTTGAAGGGTTGATTTCGACTACATCGTAAGAAGCAGAGGAATTATCTGAAGCAAAAACCTTTAGTTCGGCTTCACCGGGCGAGTCAACCTCGGCGGCATTTACATAAAGACTTATATCTTCTGATTTGAGCTTACTGACAGCATTACTTGTGCCTTTAACCTTAACCGAAAAGCTTTGATTTGTAATATCGTTTATTACACTCATACCGTTTTCACCGGCGGCAGTGCTTTCGATATTTACACTGACACCTGTTACAGAAAAGGTTCTCTCCATTGAAGTTTGCGATGACATTGTTATTCCGAGCCAAAGCAAAAAAGCCATTATAATTGAAAAAGGGATTGTGATTTTTTTGTTATATAAAATTTTTCTAAAGAAAAGGCTTAAAGATTTTTTCATTATTTATCCTCACCCTTTCTTTTAGATTTAAAACTCGGCTTGATTTTATCAATAACCGTTGCCACAAGACTTGTGTTTTTTTCCTCTGTATCAAGTAAAAGTCTGCGAAGTTCTGCACCTGCAGAAACGGAATTGTAATTTCTTGTGATTTTTCCGTTGTGAACCAACGAAATTATACCTGTTTCCTCAGAAACCACAAGCACTACCGCATCGGAGTTTTCGGTCATTCCTATTGCCGCTCTATGACGGGTTCCAAGCTGTAGGCTCAAATCCTCTCTCTGTGATAGGGGCAAAATACAACCTCCGGCATAAATTCTGCCGTTTCTGATAATTACTGCACCGTCATGTAAAGGGGATTTCGGAAAGAATATGTTTGTTATCATTGAAACCGATGTTTTTGCATCAATCATTGTTCCGGTGTTTATAATATCGCCAAGCTTTGTAGAACGCTCAAAAACTATAAGTGCGCCCACCTTGTTTTCTTTCATAATACCTGCTGCACGACTCACTTCATCAATACACAATGAAAGCGCTTCATATTCGCCATCAAGCAGCTGACCTTTGACTAAATTTGAATTACCCACGTTTTCAAGAATACGTCTGAGCTCGGGTTGAAAAATAATTACCATCGCAATAAGAGCCACATCAAAAACATTGGAAAGTAACCACTGAATAGATACAAGCCCCCACCAATTAGCGATGAAGAAAACAAAGAGCAAAACGACAATACCCTTGACAAGCTGGCCTGCTCTTGTATCACGTAAAAAAGCAATAGCTTTATACACGATAAATGCAATTACCAAAATGTCAATCAAGTCAACAACTCTGAAATGTGAAATTGCATAACCTACCCTCACGAAAAAGGAAGAAATCGCTTCAAAAATAGCACCCACAGAAAACATCCCTTATAATATATTTTATCAATTATATAATAACATATATAATTTCATCCTTCAATATTTTTTTGAAGTTTTTTCAATGTTTTTTAAGTTTTATAACACGCAAAAATTCTCCCACCTCCGAAAAATTATTAAAATGTGAAAAAGAAAGTCGTGCAGTACCCGTCTCGAGAGTTCCTATTTGCTCGTGTGCTAATGGTGAACAATGGTATCCGCCTCTCACAGCTATGCCCCTTTTATCAAGAAAGCTTGCTGTCTTTTCGCCTGTTTCTCCTTTGAAATTAAAAGATAGCACAGCTACGTATTTATCAATTTCGGGAAAGGGTGTATAAAGGGATATTTCCTCCATACCGGAAAGCTCATAATAAACCTTTTGCGCTAACTGCATTTCCTTCCTGTAAATCCTTTCTATACCTTGTTTTTCGGCGTATTCAATCCCTTTATACAGCCCCACAATACCCGGCAAATTAAGCGTTCCGCTCTCTAATTTTTCGGGCAGATATAAGGGCTGCGTATATTCGAGAGAATTTGTTCCCGTTCCCCCTTCAATGATTGTATTTTTTATTTCCTTTGAGGCTATTAAAACCCCTATTCCCATAGGTGCAAAGAGTCCCTTATGAGGGGCAACACACAGATAATCTATACCCATTTCACTTACGTTTATCGGCAATACACCCGCTGCCTGTGCCGCATCCACAGCAAATAAAATCCCCTTTTCTTTGCAAAAGCTTCCGATTTTTTTAATCGGTAAAATTACCCCCAAAACATTAGATGCCATTGTGCAAAATATCATTTTGGTATCTTTGTTTACAGCGTTTTTGAAATTTTCGAAGGTCCTTTCGCTGTCATATAAATCAACCTGTGCTATACTGTAAGGGTTTCCCATTTTAACAATAGGTCTCAAAACCGCATTATGCTCTAAAGAGGAAATAACAATATGATCGTTGCTTTCCAAAACCCCTTTTAAAACATAATTTATACTTTGAGTGCAGCCCGAAGTGAAAATCACATTTTCGGGAGACACAGCGCCAAAAAAGGAAGCGGTCTTTTCCCTCGCTTTATAAACCATTTCCGCAGCTTTAAGAGATAGTGTGTGTCCGCTTCTTCCGGGATTTGCCGAGTATGAATAAAGGGCATTATTCACAGCTTTTATTACACTTTCCGGCTTTTTTCCGCCGGTTGCAGCATTATCAAAATAAATCATTTTTACCACCTGAAAAAAGGGCACTAAATATAGCACCCTTTAGAAATATTTTTATTTAATTTTAAGAATTTTAACGCCCTTTGATTTAAGTATTTCTACCACTTCATAAGGGTTATCTTTAATAGCTACCGAATAACCGCAACCTATGCCCTTTTCGGCGGTTGAAATTTTTTCAACCCTTGCGGAAATTCCCATTTTTCGCAAGATTTCTTTAGCTTTAATTGCATAGGTTACACTTCCGGTGACAATAAAATTTTCTTGCATTTTGAGTCTCCGTTCCAAGAGTTCTAATATATTTTATGCAATAAAATACGTTTGGACAAAGACAATTTTCAGGGCTATTGTTTATAATATTTTATTACCACAATAAAGCCTATCGGAAACAAAATAAGCCCTATAACGCCTAATAATTTTAACCCTAAAAACATCGCAAAAAGTGTAAAAAGCGGATTTATGCCTATTTGATTTCCAATAATTTTCGGCTCTAAAAAATTTCTTGCAACTGTGATTATGACATACAAAATTATAATACCTACACCAATGCTCTCTCCCATTACAAGTTTCAAAATTCCCCAAGGAAGTAAAACCGTTCCTGTTCCGAAGACCGGCAACAAATCCACAAAGGCAATAATAAGACTTAAAAGCAAAGCGTTATCAATACCGAGCAGCAAAAATCCGACAAACAGCTCGAAAAATGTAATCGACAAAAGAATTAAATATCCTTTCCCCATTTTCAAAACATTTGTTGTTAAAATATTTTTGATTTTCACAGTTTTTTCGAATACATTTTCACCAAAGAAATTGTAATAGAATTTTTTGAGAATTTCAAAATCCTTTGCGATATAAAAGGCCGCTACCAAGGCTATTATGAAGCTGAAAATAAAATTAGGCAAATGCTTTATAAGTCCGCCTGCAAAACTTGTTACAAGGGCGGATAATTTTTCGCCGATATTATCCGAAAAATCGACCGTCATACTGTCTATTACTTTGCTGATTTCAGGGTTACTTTTACCAAGACTTAAAGAAATTTTTTCTTTAAAGAAAGAAAGCATACGGGAAAAATTGCCGAACAGATTTCCAATACCTTTAAGGAGACTGTCTGAATTTTTGATAACAAGACTCAAAACCAAAATCACAAAGCCTACCGCTGCAACGAAAACTACAGCCGAAAGAATACCCGACAAGACAGGTTTTTTAAGCGGCACTTTTTTTGAGAGCTTGCTTGCAGGTGCTTGTACCGAAAAAGCGATAATAAAGGCTAACACAAATGGCATACAATATGAAAAAAGCAGCTTGAAACCAAGAAATCCTAAAAAAATCACTGCCGATATAAATGCGATATTAACTAAAAATTCCTTTTTTGCCCTTATTTCCACTCTTATTCCTCCGAAAATTTTCCAAAATTCATATTAAATTTGAGTTTTTTATTGATTTTAAAACGGTTTTGTAATATAATGATATGTAATTTAAAAAATAACTTTATGGCTTATAATAATATTATAATAAACCTACCCTTAAATATTCCGGAGGTATAAAATGATTGATGTAGCTATTATGGGTCACGGTGTCGTGGGTTCGGGTGTTGCCGAAATCCTGATTGATTATCCTGACCGCATCACAAAAGCAGTCAAAGATGATGTAAACGTAAAATACATCCTTGATCTGCGTGATTTTGATGACCTGTCTTACAGTGATAAATTCATCAAAGATTTCAACATCATCTTAAATGATGATGATGTTAAGGTTGTAGCTGAAGTTATGGGCGGCATAAACCCTGCTTATGACTTTGTTAAAAGTTGTCTTGAAAAAGGCAAGAGCGTTGTAACCTCTAACAAAGAGTTGGTTGCCGCAAAGGGTGCCGAGCTTATAAAAATCGCAAAGGACAACAATGTAAATTTCCTGTTTGAAGCAAGTGTTGGCGGCGGTATTCCCGTGCTTCGTCCGATTACTCAATGTCTTTCAGCTAATGAAATCACCGAAATATCCGGTATTTTAAACGGAACCACAAACTACATTTTAAATAAAATGATAGTGGATAATATGGATTTTGACTCAGCGCTAAAATTGGCTCAGGAAAAGGGCTATGCCGAAAAAAATCCCGCAGCCGATATTGAAGGTCACGATGCCTGCCGCAAAATTTGTATTTTGGCAGCTTTAGCTTTCGGCAAACACCTTTATCCTGACCAGGTTAAAACAGAAGGTATTACAAACATCTCTCTTGATGATGTCGAAACTGCTGACAGCTTTGGCTATGTTATAAAGCTTATCGCAAATACAAAGAAAATGCCTAACGGTAAAATCACCGCAAGTGTTGCTCCCACGCTTGTAAGTCGCAACTCGATTTTATCAAGTGTCAACGGTGTTTATAACGCTGTAATGGTTCACGGTGATATGACCGGTAAGGTTGTTTTCTATGGCAAGGGTGCAGGCAAAGAAGCAACTGCAAGTGCAGTTGTGGCTGATATTATTGATTGCTTAAAGCATCTAAGTACCAGAAAATATCTTTCTTGGGAGGATACAACCGAAAATATCCTCGAAGAAAAATATGATAAATGCGCAAAAGTCTTTGTAAAAATCACATCCGATGATTATGCTTCGCTCGAAAAGCAATTTGCAGAAATCATTGAAAAAGATACGTTAGTTCACGCTAAAAACGCTTTCAAAAACGAAATCGCATTTATTACAAAACCCGATTTCAGAACCACAATAAACGAAAAATTAGAGAGCTTTGACAACTGCAAAATCAAAGCACTTGATGCTATGGACTAACTTTTATACTACTTCGGAGGTAAACTTAAATGGCACTTATAGTTAAAAAGTTCGGCGGTTCATCCGTTGCTAACTGTGATAGAGTTTTCAATGTTGCAAACCGCATTATTGAGGATTATAAAAAAGGAAACGATGTAATCGTTGTTGTATCCGCACAGGGTGACACAACCGATGATTTAATCGAAAAAGCACTTGAAATTAACCCTAAAGGCACTGCTTCTAAAAGAGAAATGGATATGTTGCTTTCTGCAGGCGAGCAAATTTCAATTTCACTTCTTGCTATGGCAATTGAGGTACTTGGCTGTCCTGTTAAATCCTTGCTCGGTTGGCAAGCAGGCTTCCATACCGACTCACATCACTCTATTGCCCGTATCAAAAAGGTTGATACAGAGCGCTTAAAGAACGAAATTGCAAAGAAGAATATTGTAATCGTTGCAGGTTTCCAAGGTCTTAACAAATATGATGATATTACAACCCTCGGTCGTGGTGGTTCCGACACAAGTGCTGTTGCAATAGCAGCTGCTATGAAGGCAGACCTTTGCCAGATTTACACCGATGTTGACGGTGTTTATTCTGCCGACCCGAGAAAAGTTCCTACAGCTCAAAAAATGGATGAAATCACCTATGATGAGATGTTAGAACTTGCAACTTTAGGCGCACAAGTTCTTAACAACCGTTCAGTAGAAATGGCTAAAAAATATAATGTTGAGCTTGAGGTGTTATCAAGCCTCGAACACAAACCCGGTACAATTGTAAAGGAGATAGCAAAAATGGAAAAAACTTTAATTAAAGGTGTAGCAAAGGATAACAACGTAGCACGTATTTCAATAGTAGGCCTCGAGGACACTCCCGGTGTGGCATTTAAAATTTTCAACAAATTAGCTCAATATAAGGTTAATGTTGACATCATCTTGCAGTCTGTAGGCAGAGAAGGCACAAAGGACATTACCTTTACTGTACCCAAAGACCAAGTAAACGAAACTAAAGAGGCTATGAACACAATTAAGGACATTATTAACTACAAGGAATACAGCATTGATGATACTGTAAGCAAGATTTCTATTGTAGGTGCAGGTATGGAAAGTCATCCCGGCGTTGCTTCTAAAATGTTTGAGGCTTTGTGCGATGCAGGCATCAATATTCAAATGATTTCTACAAGCGAAATCAAGATTTCTGTTCTTATTGATTCTAAATACGCTGACAAGGCTGTTACCGCTGTTCACGATGCATTTTTGGGCTAATAATATTTAAGCTCTATTTTACATTGAAAGGAGTTAGTTTTATGGAAAGGGATGCGATGTCGGCAGGGGTAAACCCAATCGGCGGTCTTTTCAGCATTGCAGAGGTCAGAATACTTATCTGTTATATACTTTCCTCAATCGGTCATCCCGTTCCTGCAAGACAACTCGCAGAGACTCTTCATCACGAGGAAATAGCTAACTATTTTGAGGTTGTTGACTCTATGTCAGAGCTTCAAAAAAGCGGTCATATTGAATGTTGCGATGAAAAGGAAGACCTTTATATTGCAACACAAAAAGGTAAGGATACAGCCGATACACTCAAAACCTCACTGCCCTTGGTTGTAAAAGACAGAGCCTATGCCGCAACACTTAAAATGGTTTCTCGTTACAGAAACGCAAAGGAAACCGACATAAAAGTTTCCCGTGAGGGTGACAGAACCTTTATCACCTGCTCAGCCCTTGACGGAACAGGCAGTTTTATGAGTGTAAAGCTTATGGTAACCGATGAAGAACAAGCACTTTTTATCAAGGAAAAATTCATTGATAACCCATCGAAAATTTATTCTGAAATAATAAGCCTGCTTACAAAAAAATAACCTAAAAATCCCCGACAAAAAAATTGTTGGGGATTTTTTGAAATTTAATTAAATTTATACTTGATTTTTTCAAAGTTTTAAAGTATAATCATAAGGTCGCTTGGAGAGATGGCTGAGCTGGTCTAAGGCGCACGATTGGAAATCGTGTAACGGCTAATACCCGTTCAGGGGTTCGAATCCCCTTCTCTCCGCCACGAAAAAAGTCACTTTTGTCTACTGACAAAGGTGACTTTTTTCAATGATATCCGTTCCTGTCGGAACGGGTGATATATCTTCGATATGATATCGCTCTGCGAGCGATGATATATGCCTTCGGCATATGGAGGAACGGATATTATATCATGCTTGCCGCAGGCAAGTATATCATACGGCAACGC
>JAZNWW010000040.1:0-125039 GCA_045593535.1 Acutalibacteraceae bacterium | reverse complement strand
TTCTTTTGATTCAATTTATACTGGGTATTTGGGTAGCGAAAAGCAGATTGATTATGTAAGTGACATTTTTGACTCCACGCTTAAAACAGGAGGAAAAATTTTTGTTGACCCTGCAATGGCGGATTACGGAAAACTATATCCCGGGTTTGATGATAATTATGCCAACGCTATGAAAAGACTCTGCAAAAAAGCAGATTATATAATTCCAAATCTTACCGAAGCTTGCCTTTTGACCGATACCGAGTACAAGGAATCGTATAACAAGGAATATATTGACGGTATAATTGAAAAACTCAAAAATGAGTATTCAAGTAATATTATATTGACAGGTATTTCATACAAAGAAAACAAGACCGGTATTGAGGTTGTAGAAAATGGTGAGCGTTCTTACTATGAACACGATTTTCTGCCTAACAGCTGTCACGGCACAGGCGATATTTATTCTTCCGCCTTTGTCGGTGCATTGATGAAAGAAAAATCCGCATTAACTTCTGCAAAAATTGCCGCCGATTATACCTGTGAATGTATGAAGGCTACTAATGACGGAAGCAACCATTGGTATGGCGCAAAATTTGAGCTGTGCTTAGGTCAGCTAATAGATATGTTAAAGTAAAAAATATAATGCAGGCTCACACGGGTCTGCATTATATTTTTTTACTATAGTATCATTAGATATATTCTATTTAACAAGTAAATAATTGACAACCTCAAATTTAAAATATATAATAATTAAAAATTATACGAGGTGATAATATGAAAATCAGCCAAAATTATATTGATGTCAAAAAACGCAATATAAACGATATGCTTGATGATAACGCAATAACTGCTTTAATAAAGCGTGTTGCGGGCGAAAAATATGCCCAAAAGTTTGTTTTTGAAAAAATAGATTCAGACGGTTTTGACTGCTACGAGGTTTTTAACAAAGGTGATAAAATTTGCATTCGCGCAAATACCGGTGTAAGCGCCGCAGTCGGATTTAACCGCTATTTAAAGGATGTTTGCAATTATAGCATTGGAGCTCTTTCCACAAGCGGAACCTTGCCGGAAAATCCTCCAAAGGTTAACAAGGTTATAAAGCGAAAGAGCAAATTTTTGTACAGATATTTCTTTAACTATTGCACCTTTAGTTATACCTATGCCTTTGACAACTGGGAAGATTGGGAGAAAACCTTGGATTATCTTCTTCTTTCGGGATATAACCTTATATTAAACCCGATTGGTATTGAAACTGTATGGCGTAATGTTTTGCTAAAGCTTAATTACAGCCAAACTGATATAAATGAGTTTTTATGCGGTCCGGCATTTTATGCTTGGCAGTGGATGATGAATATGAGCGGTTGGGCCGGCGGTGTTCCCGATTATTGGTATGATTATCGCATTGAATTAGCCGGAAAATTTAACGAACGTCTACAGAGCTTTGGTGCGGCACCTGTTTTTTCGGGATATGTAGGTATGGTTCCGGATGATTTTTGCAAATACTTCCCCGATTCTACAATTATTGAACAGGGACATTGGTTGACCTATAAGCGTCCGGGCTTTATATTGCCAAATGACCCTAACTATAATAAAATTGCAGATTTGTATTATGATGAGTGCCAAAAAATTAAAGGTGGAAATAAGGTGTGTTATTTCTCGGCAGACCCATTCCACGAAGGCGGTATCAGAGACGGAATTGATTTGAAGTCCTTCGCACTCGGCAATTACAATAAAATGATTGAACACTGTAAAAATGCAGTTTGGGTTTTACAAGAATGGATAAATTTATCAGAAGATATCATTAGTAGTATTGATGATGGTGGCGTGTTACTGTTATCCTTAAGCGCTGACAGAAAGCCGACCACCGCCGAAAGCCAAGATATTGCACCTTGGTGCTACTGTGCGGTAAATGCATTTGGCGGTCAATACGCTATGCACGGGGCCGCTAAAGAGCAATTACTCAATCCCTTTAAGCATTTGGAAAATGACACAAGCAAAATTGTCGGAATCGGATATATGCCGGAATCGGTAAACTGCAACGAGATTTTATATGCAATCAACGTTGAAAATGCTTTTGGCGACGGTTTTGAAACTGTTGAGGAATTTTTACACACCTATACAAAAGACCGCTACGGAAGCAATCCTAAAGACATTGTAGATACTTTATATAAAGTGTTTCTCGTTTCTTTCCACATTGACCGTCCTTTAGGCGGTGAATCAGGCTTGTGCTCACGCCCTGCGCTAAATGCCTGCCGTGTTTCTGCTTGGTCCACACCTGCGAAGCCATATCTTGACCAAACCATTTTGGTTGATTATGTTAAGACTATGTTCGAGCATTACGATGAAATGTCGCAATTTAACGGCTATAAAGCCGACCTTTTAGAAGCTACAAGACAAATACTTAATAATCTTTCTTGGTATTATATCGAACGCATAAAAGAGTCATATAAAGCCAAAGACATAGATACCCTTTCTCGTATGGGTGAGAAGTTTTTAAGTCTTTATGACCTTCAGACAGCCTTGATGGCTTGTGATGAAAGCCGTATGCTTGGCACCTGGCTAAAAAAAGCCAGAAGATTTGGTAAAACAGAAGCCGAAAAAACATATTTTGAATGGAATGCACGAACACAAATTACACTTTGGGGTAATAAATCAGCCGCAAGATTTTTACGTGATTATTCTGCAAGAGAATGGCACGGTTTGCTTAATGACTTTTACAAACCGCGTTGGGAACGCTATATATCTCGCTTGCAATTGTCACTTTTAACGGGTAAGAATTTTGAAAAGGTTGACAATTACAATCAAGAAATAGGCTTTGCCTTTGAAAAGAAAAAATATCCTTCCAAGCCTTACGGCAACTTGAAGAAAGCGGTGGAAAAGATAATAAATAAGGTATGTTCCGAGAAAATCGAATACAGAACATACGGCAAAAAACAGACCTCTTTCGAAGACAACGTACTGAAGGATATGAACAAATAATATTCCATAAAAAAACCCGCCCGATTTTTCGGGCGGATAATTTTGTTTTTTGCGTAAAAACATTTAATTGTTTATCGGTAAACGCTTTGTAATTTCTGTTACAGGTATGATTACAAGTGACAGCAGGAAGGCTGTTATAAATTGACTAAAGTTTAATATTGTCAAACCAAAAAGTGAACCTGCGGGAGTAAATACCAAGAACAGAACAATGAATACGGTTAATATAACTGCGTAATTCATAAATTTGTTATCAAAGAGTTTTTTGCCGAAAAGTGTGCCTTCATACTTATTATTAAGACAATGCAAAATTTGTGTGATACCGAGTGTTGTAAACGCCATCGTAGCAGATACAACCCCGCCATCAAAGCCACGACCAAGCGCATAAGAAATCAATGTAACCAATGCAATGGCAACGCTTTGAATAAGCATCGAAACACTTGATTTTAAATTAAAAATACGGTTGATTGATGAAGGCGAATGCTTGAGCGCACAGGCATCCTCTGCCTTTTCCATACTTAAAGCCATTGCGGGAGCACAGTCGGTTAAAAGGTTAATCCACAATAAACCAACAGCCGCTACGGGCATTTGTCCGAAAAGAAGCAGTCCAAACAATACCACCAAAAGCTCAGCAAAATTACTGCTGAAAAGATAATTTACAGACTTCTTAATATTGCTGAAAAGTCCTCGACTCTCTTTTATAGCATCAACAATCGAGCCAAAACGGTTATTTGAAATTATGATATCTGCATTGCCCTTTGCAACATCGGCGCCAAATTTTCCGATAGCGCATCCGACATCCGCCAAAGCCAAGGCATCGGCATCGTTGACGCTGTCACCGGTAATTGTGACAATTTTCTTATTCTGCTGCCAGGCCTTTACAAGTCTTAATTTATCATTTGCAGAAACACGAGCAAATACGGTGTATTTTTCAATATTTGCCGCTAATTCATCATCTGTCATTTCATCAAGCTCGGGACCGGTGATTGCAAAAGTTCCATCCTTTAAAATACCGATTCTGCGAGCGATAGCCTTTGCGGTGCTT
Organism: Acutalibacteraceae bacterium; assembly: GCA_045593535.1. GTDB lineage: Bacteria > Bacillota > Clostridia > Oscillospirales > Acutalibacteraceae > UBA737. The sequence goes on along the minus strand of JAZNWW010000040.1, from coordinate 121,039 downwards.
AAATTATCACCTGTTATCATAACGGTTTTAATACCTGCTTTATCGCAAGCAGCGATTTGATCAACAACGCCCTCTCGTGGCGGGTCATAAAGTGATAAAAGACCAACAAAGGTAAGGTCACGTTCAATTTCATCAGAGGTCGGATTCACAGGAATTGTATCAAGCTTTTTCATTGCGATACAAACATTTCTGTAAGCATCCTCCGCCAATTCATTGTTAAGCTTTAAAACCGCTTCGTTATCACATTCAATACAGTTTGGTATAACTGTTTCGGGAGCACCCTTTACAATCGCAATAGGTTGCTCGTTTATCATTGTGATTACTGTCATTGTCTTTCTATATGAATCGAAAGGAATTTCAGTAATTTGCGGAAAAAGTGACTTGACATCCATTAAAGACATCGAATTATAAATCAGGGAAGCTTTTTCAATAGCATCCTCGGTTGAGTCGTTTTCAAGAGTCGAACAAGCAGTTGCAAGCTTTAAAATTGTAGTAGTGCTCTCGTTTATACCCTCTGCTTCCAAATCGTATAATTTTTCACCATCATAAATTTTAGCTAAAACCATTTTATTGCGTGTGAAAACGCCGGTTTTATCGCAACAGATAATATCAGTTTTGCCGAGTAGTTCGGCGGCAGAAGCATCTTTTACAATGATGTTGTCCTTCAAAATTCTGTGCATACCGAGAGCGATTACAATAGTCGTAATTGCCGGCAATCCTTCAGGAATAGCCGCCACAGCCAAAGCCAAAGAATTTACAAGTGCTTTGAGAGTTGTGTTTGCAAAATTAGCGGCAGAGAAGTTTTGAATAAGTGCTACCACAAATACAATAAGACAAACAATCAAAATGAAGGTGTTCGCAACCTTACCAATACTTGATAAGGAGTCCTCAAGCGGTAATTTGTTTTCACTTGTCTGCTCTAAAATCAATGAGGACTTGCCCATTTCGGTATTTATACCGGTCGCAACTACAACAGCTTTAGCAGTTCCGTGAGCTACACTTGTACCGGAATAAATCATATTCGAACGTCTCTCAAAGGGAGTAATTTCCTCTAATACACAGTCACACTTTTCAACAGGAACTTCAACGCTTGTAAGGACAATTTCATTACATCTGAACTCGTTTGATTCAATAACACGAGCATCAGCCGGAATATAATCCCCTTCTTCAAGTATGATGATATCGCCGGGAACCAAGTCTTGTGAAGAAATGTTTTTAACAACACCATCACGTAAAACCTTTACAGCGGGGTTTGTGATTTTTTTAATATCATCGAGCGTGTTATCAGAAGAAAAAATGTAATAAGCGCTGATAAAAGCATTGATTATAACGATGGCAATAATCAAAAGCGGTGTCCAAAATGAAGTATCACTATAAATCAATGATACAACAAAGGAAATAAGTGAAATTATAACCAAAGCGATAACGGTTTTACCTTTAAGTTGTAAAAAGAAACGTTGCCAAAAGGAAAGTTTTTGAGCTTTTAAAATAACATTTTCGCCATAGCTTTCAATTCTATCGGTGGCTTCACCGTTTGCAAGACCTTTTTTATCATCAACTGAAAGTTCCGTTAAAATATCAGCTATATCAGAACTATGCCAAATCATTTATATCCCCCTTTAAAATTCCAATAATAATCCTTCATTTGTTTTGCATCTTCGGCTTGAGTGCCCGCAGATTCACAAATAAATATGGGTGATGCATCGTAATTTGCTGTGAGCTCCATAACAGGCTCAAATTGGGGGCCAAAAACATTATCCTCAAATGTAAGGTGTCGTTTTTCTCCGCCCGTAGTGTATTCGATTTTTGAAAAATGCGAATGGAAGCTTTTCAGTCGGTCAGTACCCAATTCGTTTTTAATAGCAATAAAGATTTTTTCAAAATCATCTTTTGTCTTGAGAACACCCAAATCTCTTGCGTTCAGGTGACCAAAATCAATACAAGGAATAAGTCGCTCATCAATTTTGCAAAGTGCCAAAACTTCCTCTAATGTACCTAATTGATTAACCTTGCCCATTGTTTCAGGGCAAATGTGAATATCGGACAAGCCTTCATTATCGAGAGCAGCAAGCGAAATTTTCATTGTATCTATTGCAAGAGCTAAAGCTTCCTCACGAGAAATCTTTCCGCAAGAGCCTGTATGTACAATAATTCTGTTTCCGCCCATAGCCTTTACTGCTTTTGCGGAGTCCAAAATATACTTGACCGAATTTAAGCGCTTTTGCTCCTCAACAGATGACATCGAAATATAATAAGGTGCGTGAAGAGATAATTTAATGCCTTTTGAAGCCGCCAAAAGCCCTAATTCTGTGGCTTTATCTTGACCTATATTTACTCCTCGACCGCATTGATACTCAAACGCATCAAGTCCCATTTTTTCAATGTATTCGGGAACTTGTAGGCTGTGTTTATATCCCATTTTTGAAAAACTGTCGGAATTTCCGGCAGGACCGAATAAGGCTGACATAATTATTCCTCCGTATTCTTGATTTTATAAAGCTTGAATATGGCACGTTCTAATTTGCGGCGCAATTTGAAGCTCCAACCATCCTCAAGCTTTATCGGGGTAAGAAGTATAGTTTTAATACCAACTGCATTACCACCTAATATATCGGTAAAAATCTGGTCGCCCACAATGGCAGTATTCTTTCGTTTCAAATCATACCTTCTCATAGCACGAATATAGCCAAAAGGAAGAGGCTTAAGCCCCAGACTTATATATTCCAAATTTATTTTTTTTGCAAAGGGCTTTACCCTTTCTTCTTTTGAGTTCGAAAGCACGGTGAGAAAAATACCGGCACTTTTCATTTTTGCTATCCACTCTAAAAGTCCATCGGTTAGAACTTGTCCGTGGTGTGTGGATAAGGTATTATCAACATCTAAAATAAGTGCATTTATGTTATATTTATTTAAAATTTCGACCGTAATATCAGTAACACGGTCAATTTTAATTTTGGGTTTAAGTAACATATATTTTTACTCCAATAAAAAAAGCGGTTATCAAAAATATCCGCTTTAATTCTTTTATTAGCGGAACTTTCTTTTACGAGCAGCTTCCGACTTCTTTTTACGCTTTACAGAGGGCTTTTCATAGTGCTCTCTTTTGCGAACTTCTTGAATAACACCATCTTTAGCAGTCTGTCTCTTAAAACGGCGTAAAGCATTATCAAGTGATTCGTTTTCTTTAATTCTAACCTGACTCATTATAATTCCCTCCCTTGTACAAAATAACAGGGGTCTCAAAATATGGGGAAATTTCCCCGATAGGTATTAGTTACCTTTTAAAGCAATAACGTTAGCGACAATTGCAAGGATAAAGAAAAGTATAGCTAAATACTTTGTCCAACGAGCTAAAAATGCATCGAAAGTTCTTGCCTTGTTCTTTGAAAGAAAAGTGTCAGCACCGCCGGAGATGGCGCCATTAATACCTGCACGACGACCCGGTTGTAAGATGATAGCAATAATAATAACTAAAGAAACTATTATTACTAAAATACCAAGTATCAGCATTAGTGGACTCATATATTACACCTCCATAATCAATAACTTTAATTAGTTTATCACACATTCAACAAATTTGCAACATTTATTTTACAAATTTTAAATTATTTTACAACTATGTTCACCAATTTCTTTGGAACATAGAGCTCTTTAATTATATTCTTACCCGAAATTTCGTTTTGTACTGCGGCTTCTTCTTTTGCAAGAGCAATAGCATCAGCAGCCGAAATATTTACATCAACATTAAGTCGAGCTCTGATTTTACCGTTGATTTGAACAACAATTTCGACTGTTGAATCAACACATTTTGCTTCATCAAAGCTTGGCCACTCGGTTTCATTGAGCATTCCATCAAAACCTGCCATTGCCCAAAGCTCCTCTGTGATGTGAGGTGCAAATGGGTTGAGCAAAACGATAAAGGTCTTAAATTCATCCTTTGTGATTTTTCCGGTGGCAGATACTTTATTGTAAAGAGACATAAGTGCCGCAATAGCAGTGTTCATCTTGAGATTTTCAATATCCTCAGTCACCTTTTTGATTGTTCTGTGGAAATCGGCCTCTAATTCCTTGCGATAGCCTGTACAGTCACACATAATATCATAAAGCGCCCAAACCTTGTCAAGAAAACGCTTACTACCCTTTATCGAAGACTGACTCCAAGGTGCAGCCTTTTCAAAGTCACCGATAAACATTTCGTAAACACGCATTGTGTCTGCGCCATAATTTTCAACAATTTCATCGGGATTTACTACATTACCACGTGATTTCGACATCTTTTCTCCGTTTTCACCGAGAATCATACCGTGACTTGTACGTTTAGCATAAGGTTCTGCAGAAGGTACCACACCAATATCATAAAGGAATTTATGCCAAAAACGACTATAAAGCAAGTGTAGTGTTGTATGCTCCATACCACCGTTATACCAGTCTATAGGACTCCAATATTCGAGTGCCTCTTTTGAAGCTAATTCCTTATCGTTATGGGGATCGCAATAGCGCAAGAAGTACCAAGAAGAACCTGCCCATTGAGGCATTGTATCTGTTTCTCTCTTGGCAGGAGCTCCACAGCAAGGACAGGTAGTATTTACCCAATCAGTAATTTTCGCCAAAGGCGATTCACCGTTATCTGTAGGCTCGTAAGAATCAACATTTGGAAGCATTAAGGGTAATTCACTCTCGGGAAGGGGCACATAACCACACTTTTCACAATAAACCATAGGAATTGGCTCGCCCCAATATCTTTGGCGAGAAAATACCCAGTCACGAAGCTTATAATTAGTCTTAACAGACCCGAGACCCTTTTCAGTTAGCCATTCTTGAATTTTGCGTTTTGCATCCTCAACCGATAATCCGTTCAAGAAATCAGAATTTACAAGAGTACCTGTTGCACATTCAGTATATGCAGCCTTTTGAACATCCTCACCACCGGATACTACCTCAATAATCGGAAGGTTAAACTTCTTTGCAAAATCCCAGTCACGAGTATCGTGAGCCGGTACTGCCATAATAGCGCCTGTACCGTAAGAAATAAGTACATAGTCGGAAATGAAAATCGGAATTTCGGTATTATTAACGGGGTTAATCGCACGAACACCTTCAAGCTTAACGCCGGTTTTATCTTTAGCAAGCTCGGTTCTTTCAAAGTCGGATTTCTTTGCGGCTTCTGCCTTGTAAGCTACAACCTCATCATAATTTGTGATTTTGTCAGCCCATTTTTCAAGCAAAGGATGTTCAGGCGACATTACCATATATGTAGCGCCGAAAAGTGTATCTGCACGGGTTGTGAAAATATCGAATTTATCACCGATTGTAGTAGAAAATGTAACCTGCGTACCGTAAGAGCGACCAATCCAATTTCTCTGCTGTGTTTTTACCCTTTCGATAAAGTCAACATCCTCAAGACCCTCTAAAAGCTTTTCCGCATAATCGGTGATTTTGAGCATCCATTGACTCTTTTCTTTTTGAACAACCTGACTACCGCAACGCTCACAAACGCCGTTTACGACCTCTTCATTAGCCAATACACACTTACAAGAGGTGCACCAGTTAACACTCATTTCCTTTTTATAAGCAAGACCGTGCTTGAAAAGCTGTAGGAAAATCCATTGAGTCCATTTATAGTATGAAGGGTCAGTAGTATTTACTTCCCTGTTCCAATCAAATGAGAAACCAAGAGATTTTAACTGACGCTTAAAATTTTTAATATTATTCTCGGTTACAACAGAAGGATGAATATGATTTTTTATTGCAAAGTTTTCGGTAGGAAGACCAAAAGCATCCCAACCCATAGGATAAAGCACATTAAAGCCTTGTAATCTCTTTTTACGACAAACAATGTCAATTGCGGTATAGCTTCTCGGATGTCCTACGTGAAGGCCTTGTCCCGAAGGATAAGGAAATTCTACAAGTCCATAGAATTTAGGTAAGGAATAGTCATCCTTTGCCGCAAAGGTATTCTTTTCATCCCAAATTTTTTGCCATTTTTTCTCAATAGCACTATAATCATAATTTATCATTTTTTAGTCCCCCTGAGTATTAACAAGAATTTCATCTAAATCAATAGGTTTGCCATCGCTCCACATACGGTCAAGAGAATAAAACTCTCTATCAGCCGGAGTGAAAATATGCACGATTAAAGAGCCATAGTCAAGAGCTACCCAACCGGTTGATTTGCCCTCAATGTGATGAGGTCTGATGCCTGCCTCCTCAAGCTTTGCCTCAACCTCTTCACACAGTGCACGAACGTGAGTTGATGAGGTCGCAGTACATATCAAAAAATACTCGCAAAGCATTGTAAGGTCGGCGATTTCTATAGCAGAAAGCATTTTTGCTTTCTTTTCATTTAATGCGTTAGCCGCAATTTTTAACATTTCTAAAGTTTCCATCATTTTCCTCCCAAAGTGATTTGATTATATGCCATGAGTGTATCGGGGTGTATCGGCCTTTTACACTCAACCAAATCATTGATTGAATATTGTAATGCGTAAACCAAAGCATCATCGAGCGAAATATCAACAAGACGTCTTATTTCGTCAACATCGGGATAATCTCTGTCCCGTGAGGTAAAATCTGCCAAATACAAAATTTTAGCTGTAAGTGACATATCCGCTTTTGCAGTCGTATGGAAACGCACCGCATCAATAATTTCATCATCAGTTTCGCCTAAAACATATTTTAAATAAGCGGCACCAGACATTGCGTGCCAAAGCTTTTTAGCACTATTTTCAATACGACTTAAAATTATACCAAAGGTTTCGAAGATTTTCAAGTGTTCGCTGTCAGATATATTTTTTGTAATGTCGTGAAGCAGTCCTGCTTTGAAGCATTTTTCACTATCCCCGCCATATTTCAAAGCCAAACGCTTTGCTTCGTCAGCCACACATAAGGAATGCTCATAACGTTTGTCATTGAGCTTACCTTTTAAAATTTTTTTATAATTATTTAACTCATTATCGGTCATTGTATATCCCCTTTTGAGATAAAAATTCATATATTTTTTGTGGTACAAGGTTTTTTGAATTTTTAAAATCATTTCTGATTTCTGTTGATGAAACTTCAGGAATTTCCGCTTCCATTACCCTTATCTTCATACCCTTTTTGGTGAATTTTCTAATACAATTATCAAATTCTTTATTATCGGTATCGCTTCTTCTAAATGCAATAAAGGAAAGTTCGGATATGAGCTCCTCATATTTATACCATTTGTCAAAATAAACGAGCATATCACCGCCGAGACAGAAGAAAAATTTGTCAAATGGATATTCCTTCTTTAAAATTTTTACTGTATCGTAGGTATAGCTTTTACCCTGACGCTCAAATTCGATAGTTGAAACTGTTGCCTTTTCAAAATCCTCTGCCGCAATATTGCACATTTTAATTCTGTCAGCATCATCGGCTAAAAAATCACAAGCCTTATGTGGTGGAATTTTGTCAGGTAAAATTATTACTTTGTCAATTTCCTCAATATCATTTAAAGCCGAAAGCATCTCATAATGTCCTATATGAAAAGGATTGAAGGTTCCGCCCAAAATGGCTATATTTGACATTATTTCACCAGCTTAATAGTTTTGTTGTTCTTGCTTTCCTTGTAAAGAATAAAACGTGAGCCTATAACCTGAACTACATCGCTATCAGTAGCAGAGGCTACCATATCGGCAGTTTCTCTGACAGAAGTCGGACAGGTTTCAAGGATGCGAAGCTTTATAAGCTCACGAGCCTCCAAAGCATCTTTTACCTGCTTAATTGTATTATCATTTATACCGATTTTACCGATTTGAAGGATAGTTTCCATTGTATTCGCCATTGAGCGAAGCTGAGCACGTTGTCTGCTGTTTAACATAATTACTCCTTAATAAACTCTTGTAATTTTTCTTTGAAAAGCTTTAAAGCTTTACCTCTGTGACTGATAGAATCTTTTTCATCTGCAGAAAGAAGTCCAAAGCAACCGAGTTCACTTATAAATAGTGGGTCATAACCGAAGCCACAGCTTCCTACTTCCTCGAAGGCGATTTTACCGTGACACTCGCCACGTACTGTAAACTCTCTGCCATCGGGAAAAACGCAGGCGATAGCCGCAACATATTTAGCACCTCGTTTTTCTTCGGGCACTCCCTCTAACTCACTTAAAAGCTTTTTATTATTTTCATCATCGTTTCCGTGCTCACCCGAATAACGTGCAGAGTAAACACCGGGAGCTCCGTTTAAATAATCAACACAAATCCCCGAATCATCGGCAACACTTATATAGCCTGTGGCAATAAGTCCGGCTCTTGCTTTGATAAGAGCGTTTTCTTCAAATATAGTGCCTGTTTCCTCGACCTCATCTAAAGGCTTGGCAAGGTCTTTTTCAGACAAAACACAGAAGCCCATAGGCTCTAAAATTCGTCTTAATTCAACAAGCTTTTTTTGATTTTTAGTGGCAATAAAAACTTTCATTACGCTTCCTCGTTATCAAAAATTCCATTAACAAATTCAGTGGCAGAAAAAGGCATTAAATCATCAATACCTTCGCCCACACCGACAAATTTCACAGGAATTGTAAGCTCATTTCTAATCGGTATTATAATACCACCCTTGGCGGTACCATCAAGCTTTGTTAAAACGATACCTGTAATTTTTGTTACATTTTTAAATTCTCTTGCTTGGTTAACGGCATTTTGTCCTGTCGCCGCATCCAAAACCAAAAGTGCTTCCATAGAAGCATCGGGCAATTCACGTTCGATTACACGGTTGATTTTTGCGAGCTCATCCATAAGATTTTTCTTGTTATGAAGCCTACCCGCAGTATCGCAGATGATAACATCCGCACCGTGAGCCTTGGCAGAAGCTATTGTATCAAAGACAACTGATGCCGGATCAGTACCCTCAACACTTTTTACCATTGTAACACCTGCACGCTCTGCCCAAATGCCAAGCTGGTCGATTGCAGCGGCACGGAAGGTATCAGCGGCACCCAAAACCACCTTTTTCCCTTGATTTTTAAGGATAGAAGCAATTTTTCCGATAGAGGTTGTTTTGCCGACACCGTTAACACCGATTACGAGAATAACAGAAGGCTTTGTATCGAGCTTTAAGCCTTCATCCTCACCTAACATTTCGGTAATTATTTCCTTCATCATAAATTTAATGTTGTTAGGGTCGGTCTCACCAGTCTCTTTAATTTTTTTACGTAAAATATCGCAAATTTCGGTTGCAGTAGCAACGCCAATATCAGACATAATCAGTGTTTCCTCAAGCTCTTCAAAAAATTCTTCATCAATTTTTGTAAAGCTGTTGATAATACTGTTAATGCCATCTGATATTGAATTTCTGGTCTTTTTAAGACCTTCTTTGATTTTACTGAAAAATCCCATTTAAAAAATCACCTAAATTTAAAATTATGCAATTTGGCTATCGGCTAAAAGCTTCTTTTCAAGCTCTGCAACATTAAGCTCTAAAAGCTTTGTGATACCCTTTTCTTGCATTGTAACGCCATATAACATATCTGCCGCTTCCATAGTACCACGCCTATGAGTAACGCAAATAAACTGTGTGGCAAAGTCGCTTGACTTCATATAATCGGCAAAGCGGTCAACGTTTATATCATCAAGTGCGGTGTCAACCTCATCCAAGAAGCAGAATGGAGGAGCATTCACACGCATAATAGCAAAGTAAATTGCAAGGGCTACGAGTGCTTTTTCACCACCCGAAAGTCCTTCAAGACTCGGTACATTTTTACCTGGTAGCTTTGCGTTAATATCAATACCGCTTTCAAGAATATTATCGGGGTCAGAAAGTGAAAGTGATGCTTCACCACCGCCGAAAAGCTCTTTAAAGGTTTTTGAGAAATTCTCGTTAATTTTTGTAAAGCCTTCGGTAAAGATTTCCTTCATTTGTGTGGTTAATTGATTGATTAGCTTATGAAGCTCACTTCTTGATTTCTCTACATCTTCAATTTGTGCAGACAAGAAATCATAACGTTCCTTTACCTCTTTATACTCCTCAATAGCTGAAACATTGACATTGCCGAGATTTCTGATTTTACCCTTGATTTCAGCAAGGATTTTCTTGGCTTCACTCGGCTTTTCGGGCTCACGAGCCACCTTTTCAGCTTCGGTACGGGTGAGTGAATATTCATCATAAAGTCGGCGTATTACATCATCATATTCACGCATCATTACCTCTTTACGCTCTGTAAGGCGAGCAAGTTCTCCGCCGATTTGCTCACGGCGACTTGTCTTTTCACGCTCACTATTACGAAGCTCAACGCCCGCTTTTTCGGTAAGGTTACGTTTTTCGAGCATATCAGTAATATTTTTCTCACTTGAAGCAATTTTTTCCTTGAGACCGAGAATTAAGCTGTTTATATCCTCAATATTATTTGTAATATTAAGGTTAGCCAATGTCAATTCCTCGATTTGCTTATCAATCTCACTTGTCTTTCCTACTCTGGTTTCAATAAGACCTTTGAGATTTTCAGCAGACAATTTTAGCTGTTCGATGTCCTTATCGGTTTCGATTACTGAGAGCTTAACCGAAGTGATGTTCTCTGTTATTGTATCACGCTTTTCATTAAGCGAATCTCTGCCCGAATTAAATTCATCGATTTGACTTTCAATTTCTGCTTTTTTAGCATCAAGCTCAGAAATTTTGAGAGAGGCAGAAGCAGACTTCTGCTTTAGCTCCTCTAATTTTTGTTTTGAATAAGCATCTTCATCAGTTAATGCCTTTATTGTATCAGAAAGACCTGTTTTTAAATCATCGAGGCGCTTAAGCTCTGCTAAAGCTCTGATTTTGTCCTCGTTGAGTGTTATTATTTCGGCATTAAGTGCTGTAATATCTGCATGTACCGCATTAGCTTCAGCAATAGCAGTTTGCAGCTCTTCAGACAAAAGTTTAGCCTTTTGCTCGGACTTTAGAATTTCGGCTTCCATTTTTTCAATATCACTCGATCTGCTTAAAAGTCCCGCATTTTTAACCAATGAACCACCGGTCAATGAACCACCGTGGTTTATAACCTGACCGTCAAGGGTTACAATCTTAATTCTGTAACCGGTCTTCTTGGCGATAGTTGTCGCCGAATCAATATCCTCGGCAACAAGTGTTCCGCCCAAAAGGTCTTTTACAATTTCCTTGTATTTAGAGTCGGTAGTAACCAAATCACTTGCAATACCGATATAACCAAAAAGTGAGTCGAAGCCCTGCTCCTTAAATTCACGAGCTTTAATAGTTGCAATCGGCAAAAATGTTGCACGACCGCTTTTTGTAGTTTTAAGGAAGTTAATCGCACGCTTGGCATCAGCTTCGGTTTCGGTCACAACGTGCTGTAAAGCCGCACCAAGAGCAGTTTCGATAGCAATACTGTATTCCTTGTCAACCTTTATAAGCTTGGATAAAGGACCGCAAATACCCTTGATAACTCCCTTTTCTGATTCAGAAATCACCTTTTTAACCGAATGGGCAAAGCCTTCCATATTATTTTCAAGGTCTTTCAAAATCTGAACTCGGCGGCGCTTTGCTTCTATATCGAGATTTAGCTCATCAAGCTCTGCTTTTTTAGTGTTGACTGTATTCTGCTTACCCGAAAGTCTTAAATTATAACCATTTAAGCTGTTATTGTTGCTTTCAAGAGACTCCTCAATCTTTAAAAGCAGAGAATTGGTGTCATTAAGCTCTGTATCTAACAAAGTCACTTCATTATTAGATTTTTCAAGTTGCTCTTTTAGAGTGTCTTTACGTGAGACAATCTCGGTGATTGCAGTGTCGGCTGTCACCTTTTCCACACGCATATCGGCAGTTTCGGCAGAGATTTCGTTTAAAATCTTGACCTGAGCTTCAATCTTTCTTGAAACCGAATCAGAATCTGATAAAAGTGAAGCCAAATCCTCCTCGAGCAAGTGAAGCTTTTCGTTGAGTTCCTGTCTTTTTTGAAGCTTTTCTTCGGTAAGCTTTGAATTAAATTCAATTTCAGCCGCCGCTTCAGTATCTGACTTTAACAAGCCCTGCTTTTCTTCATTCAAACGGGCAATATTCTCATTATTATGAGAAATATTGTTTTCTAAAACGGTAATTTCGCCCTCACGTTTTACAATTTCCTCATTAGCAGAAGAAATATTAAGGCGTTCACCCTCAATTTCAGAGGTTAGTCGTGCAAAATAAGCAGTGTTTTGCTCTGTTTTGCGGTCGTATTCCTCGAGAGCAGTTTCAATTTCCTTGTAAGATAGTTGCGCTGCTGCAATTTTACTTTCCTGGTTACGAAGTGCTTCCTTTGAATTGTTAAGGGTATATAGCCAAAGACCTATTTCGAGTTCCTTTTTCTGCTCGGCTAATTCCAAAAACTTTTCTGCCTTTCGGCTTTGCTCGGCAAGAGGTCCTACACGTGATTTTAATTCATCTAAAATATCGTGAAGTCGAAGCAGATTATCTTCAGCCGCAGTAAGCTTTCTTTCGGCCTCTATTTTACGATAGCGATATTTAGAAATACCTGATGCTTCCTCGAAAATATCACGGCGTTCACCTGATTTTGAAGAAATAATACTGTCAATTTTGCCTTGACCAACCATCGAATAACCATCACGACCAAGACCTGTATCCATAAACAATTCGTGAATATCTTTAAGTCGAACAGATACTCCGTTTATTGCATATTCACTCTCGTGAGAGCGATAAAATCTTCTCGTTATACTGACAAAATCATTATCAAAATTAAGACTTCTGTCGGTATTGTTTATATTAAGTGTTACTTCGCAAAAACCGTGAGGTCGGCGATTTTCGGTACCGCCGAAAATTACATCCTCCATAGATTGTCCGCGAAGGCTCTTTGTGGATTGCTCGCCAAGTACCCAACGTACAGCATCCGAAATATTACTTTTTCCGCTTCCGTTAGGTCCCACTACAGCAGTAATTCCCTTGCCGAATTTCAAGACAGTTTTATCCGCAAAGGATTTAAAACCTTGAATTTCGATAGAGCTTAAGAGCATATTTACACTTCCCTTTCAATTTCAATTTCTAATGGCTTTATTGTATCTTTTTCTTTAACCTTACAGAAAAAGCCCAAGCCTTCTAAATGTAATATATTACTTTTCCTTTGACCTACCATTTTGGATATGTCGCTTTTATTTACATAAATTGTGTAATGTCCTTGTTTCTTTAAAAGCTTTAAGGCTTTTTTGAGCATTATATTTGACATACAAAGCTCGCTGAAAGCAGGATGCCAAGGACCTGCCAAAACTGCCTCACCTTCAATTGAATGAAGCCCCAACCGAATAACCTTGATACCGGCCTTCATAAACATTTCATATAGCTTTGAAGCCAATTCAACAGCACTTGATAATTCTTGAGGTTTATATATTCCATCAAGATAAAGTACTGCAAGCGTTGTGTCCTTTAAAACGATTGTCGGATAAATTCTTACTGTATCAGGGGCAATTTCAATTACCTTTTTTGCAGTAGCAATAGCCTTTTCATCGGTATCACAATAAAGACCTGTCATTATTTGAAGTCCGAGTTCAAAGCCGAAGCTTTTTATGAGTGCTGAAGCACGTTCAACATCAAGGGCATTATGACCACGATTATTCATCTTTAAAACCCTGTCATTAAGGCTTTGTGCGCCCAATTCAATCGAGGTCACAAAATGCTCTTTTAAAAGGGTTAAAATTTCCTCATCAATAGCATCCGGTCGGGTAGAAATTCTGATACCCGAAACATCTCCGCTTTTGACAAATTCTGCTGCCGCCTCAAGAAGAGAAAGCATATAATTTCGGTTAATGGCGGTAAAGCTACCACCAAAAAAGGCAATTTGTGTAGTTTCGGGGTCATAAGTAGGAGACTTTTTTGCCGCCTCGACTGCTTTTTTTACATCCTCTGAACGTGGAGCCAAACTCACACCTGTTATATGTCTTTGATTACAAAAGCTGCATTTATTAGGGCATCCGATATGCGGTACAAAGATTGAAATATTTGAGTGCGCTTTACTCATATTTCGGCACCCATAAGTGTTAGTGCCTCTTTTGCTGCCGCCTGCTCTGCCGCCTTTTTCGACTTGCCGCTGCCCTTGCCGATGACATTAGAGTTAAGGTGAACCTCTACCTCAAAAATTTTGTCGTGGTCAGGGCCTTTTTCATCGGTTAAAATATATGTTACACTTTCTTCGGGATTACGCTGGATAATCTCCTGTAAAGCGGTTTTATAGTCCTTGAACACTTCATCATCTGTGTGGCTAAGCTCGGGAAGAATAAACCGCATCACGTGTTTGCGTGCAGTCTCCATACCGCCATCAAGATACATAGCGGCAAGTACCGCCTCAAAGGCATCAGCTAAAATCGAATCTCGCTCTCTGCCGCCACCCTTTTCTTCACCCTTGCCTAAAAGTAAAAATTCACCTAAACTGAGTTCCCTTGAAAATTGGCAAAGCGCCTTTTCACAGACAAGGGAAGCTCGAAGCTTTGTCAGTTCACCCTCGGGCAAATTTTTAAACTCTTTGTATAAATAGTCTGCCACAATAACCGACAAAACCGAGTCCCCCAAAAATTCGAGTCGCTCGTTTGAGGTTACACCATTTCTTACTTCATTGGCATAAGAAGAGTGTGTCAGAGCATTGGTGAGCAAAGATTTATTTTTAAAGCTATAACCTAAATTATATTCTAAAGCTTTCATTTTTATATCCTTTAATTATTTTGATAAATCGGCAGAAATTTTTTCAACAACACCGTTTTCGGTATAAATTACAGCCTGCTTGATTGCGTTTTTAAATGCTTTTGCATTTGAACTACCGTGTGCTTTTATAACAGTACCTTTGACACCGAGAAGCGGTGCACCGCCAACTTCTGTGCTATCCATAATAGACTTAAGAGCATACAAATCCTTTTTTATTACAAGGGCTGCCAATTTGTTAAATATATTCTTGTAAAGTGCACCCTTTACGAGCTTGAAAAATGTGGTTGCAGTGCCTTCAATAAGCTTTAAAGCGATATTACCTGTAAAACCATCGGTGATAACCGCATCGCAAACACCTTTGGGCATTTCACGTGATTCGATATTTCCGACAAAGTTTACAGGAGCTTCTGACAAAAGCTTATATGCTTCGGTTTGAAGTTCGCCGCCCTTTGTATCTTCTGTACCGATGTTAAGCAGACCTATTTTGGGATTTTCAATTCCCTCAACATTTTTAAGATATACACTTGCCATAACGCCGAATTGACAAAGCATTTCGGGTCGGCACTCAGCATTAGCACCCATATCCATAAGCATATAATGACCGTTAGGAGATGGAATTAAGCCACCAAGTGCAGGTCTTTTAACACCCTTAATACGCTTGATAATAAGGGTACCTCCTACTACAACCGCACCTGTTGAGCCGGCAGAAACAATAGCATCCGCCTCGCCATTGGCAACCTCTTTAAAGGCTAAAGCCATTGAAGAATCAGCGTGTGCCTTTAATATCGAGGTGGGTTCATCGTGCATCGAAATTACATCGGTAGTATGAACAAATTTAACCCGACCTGTAAATTCAAGTGAATTTTCATTTATAATCCTTTTTATCTCGTTTTCATCACCTGTAAAAGTGATTTCAACTCCAAGCTCCTTTGAAGCTAAAGAAGCTCCTTTTACTATTTCAAGCGGTGCGTTATCTCCGCCGAAAGCATCAACTGCAATTCTCATATTTTTTTATTCTCCTTTGGGAGTTTTAAGATTTAAAGTATCTCTGAACCAAGAAAGCGAACGCTCTGACAAGGCTTTATATCTTTCTTTTTTATCCCTTATTTTTATTTCAAGCGGTGGTAAAACACCAAAATTAGCGCCCATCGGCTGAAAATCCTTCACCGTTTCATCACAGATATAATTAAGCAATGCGCCAATCATTGTGAAATTTGGAAGAATCAGCGACTCTTCGCCTAAAACAAATGCTGCTGCATTGATTCCTGCCATTATTCCGCTTGCCGCCGATTCCATATAACCTTCAACACCTGAAAGCTGACCCGCAAAGAATATATTTTCATACTCTTTAAGACTCAAATTTCGATTTAAAAGCTTTGGTGAATTTATGAAAGAATTTCTATGCATTACGCCATATCTCATAAAATCAGCATTTTGTAGTCCGGGTATCATAGAAAATACTCGCTTTTGTTCCGGGAATTTAAGATTTGTCTGAAATCCGACTAAATTGTAAAGCGTACCATCGGCATTTTCACGGCGAAGCTGAACACAAGCCCAAGGTCTGTGGTTGGTTCGAGGGTCAGTAAGACCTACCGGCTTTAAAGGTCCAAAGCGTATAGAATCGTGACCTCGCTTTGCCAAAATTTCAATCGGCATACAGCCCTCATATACGGTAATGGGTTTATCAAAATCCTTTAAAATTGCCGATTCAGCCGAAATCAGAGCTTCGTAAAATCTCTCATATTCCTCTTTATTCATCGGGCAATTTATATAATCATCTGTACCTCTTCCGTAACGAGAAGCTGAAAATGCGATATTCATATCAATACTTTCTGCTGTAACAATTGGCGCCGCCGCATCAAAAAAGCTTAAATTCTCACTCTTTAAAAGTCTCGCTATATCCTGTGCCAATTTATCATCGGTAAGAGGACCGGTGGCTACTACTGTAACGGTGTCTTTCGGTATCTCGGTTACAATTTCGTTTACAACAGTAATATTAGGATGTGACTTGATTTTTTCGGTTATCATCGAGGAAAAAAGCTCTCTGTCAACCGCCAAAGCACCGCCTGCCGCCACGCTACATTTGTCTGTAACACTTAAACAAACAGAGCCAAGAAGTCGCATTTCCTCTTTCAAAAGACCTGCCGCAGAATCAATTCGTGCTGCCTTTAAAGAATTAGAGCAAACCAGCTCGGCAAAATTGTCCGATTTATGTGCGGGAGTTTTTTTGAGAGACTTCATTTCAATTAAAGTAACCTCTATTCCCCGCTCAGCTAACTGCCACGCCGCTTCACATCCCGCAAGACCGGCGCCTATAACAGTAACATTTTTCATTTTTTGGTTCCCTTTTTAGCTGTACTTTTTTGTCTTGTTACACAATTTGCATTCATACAATAGTTTCTGCCTCTAACCCCTGCAATCAGATAGTCACCACATTCGGGACACTTCTCACCTGTAGGAATACCGGGAGCGGCAAAATCACAGGTAGGATAGTTAGAACAGCCATAAAACTTTTTGCCCTTTTTAGAAATTCTTTTGACTAATTTCTCACCACATTTAGGACAAGGCTGTGTGACCTCATCCTGAGGTAAAGGCTTTGTGTTTTTGCAAGTGGGATAATTAGGACAAGCCAAGAATTTACCAAATCTGCTTGAACGGATAACCATACGACTTCCGCACTTTTCGCAAACAACATCGGTTTCTTCCAAAGGCACTTTAACACGCTTTCCATCGAGTGACTTTTCAGCCTTTTTGAAAAGCTTGTCGAAATCATCGTAGAAGTTTCTTATTGTGTCAACCCAACAAAGCTCACCATCGCCCACCTTATCGAGCTTAACCTCAAGTCCTGCTGTGAATTTCACATCAAAAATCTTATTGAAATGTTCGGTCATCAAATCGACTACAACCATACCAAGATTCGTAGGCTTAAAGGATTTTTTAATTCTCTCAATATAATCACGATTCAGAATATTAGAAAGAATCGGTGCATAGGTAGAAGGACGTCCTATACCGTTTTCCTCCAAAGCTTTAATGAGCGTAGGCTCGGTATAACGTGCGGGAGGTTGTGTAAAATGCTGTTCCGGTATAAGCTCTTTAAGCTTTAACACATCCCCGGTTTTTAACTCTTCAGGAATTTTAACCAGAGTTTCATCCTCTACATCCTTACCTTCTTCATAAAGCACAGTAAAGCCATCGAAAGCAACTGTGTAGCCCGTTGCCTTGAACATATAGTCGCCCGCAACAATAGATACAGTAACTGTATTTTGAACACTTGCTGACATAAGAGATGCGATAAAACGCTCCCAAATGAGTTTATATAGCTTGTATTGTTCAAGGGTGAGTGAGGATTTAATGCTATCGGGAGTAAACCTTACTGTTGTCGGTCTTATTGCCTCGTGAGCATCTTGAGCACCGCTTTTTGATTTGAAATAGCGAGGACTGCTCGGCAAGTACTTATTGCCATAGGTATCGGCTATGAAAGCGGTAGCCTGTGCCCTTGCTTCCTGAGAAATACGAAGTGAATCAGTACGCATATAGGTAATAAGACCGGTAGCACCGTGGCCGGGAATTTCAATACCTTCAAAAAGCTGTTGGGCAATGCGCATTGTTCTTTGACCTGTAAAGCCAAGCTTTCTTGAAGCCTCTTGTTGTAAGGTTGAGGTAATAAACGGAGGTGCCGGCTGGCGATTGCGTTTGCCTTTTTTAATTTCTGAAACGGTATAAGCGGCATCCTCTAAATCGGAAACGATTTTTTGAGCTTCACTTTCGTTTGCAACGGTTTCAATCTTTTTGCCATCACTAAAACCGTAAAGCTTTGCGATAAAGGATTTTCTTGAGTGCTGAAGCTTTGCATCAACCGACCAATATTCTTGGGGTATGAACTTTTCAATTTCACGTTCACGCTCAACAATAAGGCGCAAGGCAACAGTTTGCACACGACCGGCACTCAGTCCGCTTTTGACCTTTTTCCAAAGGAAAGGACTGAGCTTATAGCCAACAATTCTGTCGAGTACACGGCGAGCCTGCTGTGCATCAACCAAATCGAGATTGATTTTCCGAGGAGCAGACATACCGCTTTCAACACCGCTTTTTGTAATCTCGTTAAAGGTTACACGGTTGGTATCGTTCATATCAAGAGCCAATATTTGTGCTAAATGCCAGGAAATCGCCTCACCCTCTCTATCAGGGTCGGTAGCGAGATACACTTTATCGGCATTAGCCGCCGCTGCCTTAAGAGATTTGATAACCTCTTTTTTATCAGGCATATTTATATATTCAGGGCGAAAATCGTTTTTGGTATCAACGCCGAGCTTTGATTTTGGCAAATCACGTATATGTCCTACAGTTGCCATAACATTGAAATCAGAGCCTAAATATTTTTTAATACTCTTGATTTTGTTTGGGGATTCTATTATTAAAAGATTTGACATTATTTTCCTCCGTTAGACCAATTCATACATACCACCGGGAATTGATTTTATTAAAAATTCCATTTCAAGTTCAGTCAATGCCGATATAAGTTCAGTATCCGACAAGCTCTCAACCGAAATATCCTCGGGTAAAAATTTTTGCTTATCTAAATAATTATATACTATTTTTGCGTTTTTTGAAAGTGTTTCAGGCAAATTTTTTTGATTTTTTTCTTGACATTCAACTTTTGTACTGTCTGTAATCGGCTTTTTGTCGATAATCGGTTTTGAAAAAGCCTTTTCAATATCGATTTTATCTGGATAACGATAAATATATTCACCAAAGATATCCATTGTGTCAATCAGAGGCTTTGCACCGTCACGAAGCAAAAGGTTAGAACCCTCATACGCCTTTTCGCCAACGGGTCCGGGTATTACAAAAACATCCTTTCCCTGCTCCAAAGCGTGTCTTGCTGTAATTAGTGCTCCGCTTTTGAGGTTTGCTTCGACAACAACTGTACCAAGTGACAATGCCGACATAATTCTGTTTCTTTGCGGGAAAGTATATCTTGACGGAGGATAAAAAGGTGGATATTCACTAATCAGGCAACCGTTTTGTGAAACTGTTTCACGAAGCCTTTTATTCTCACTCAAATAGTCATACATAATACCGCAACCAAGACACAATAGTGTTTTACCCTCTGCCTTGAGTGCGCCTGCGTGAGCATAGGTATCTGTGCCGACCGCTCCACCGCTTACAACGGTAAAACCGGAAGAAGCCAATCTAAAGCTTAAAGAATATGCCGATTTTTTACCCTTTTCAGTAACATTACGAGGTCCCACTATACAAATTGCGGGAATTTCCTCAACTGAAGGTAATTTGCCTTTTAAATAAAGCACTAAAGGAGCATCCTCAATCACAGAAAGTGAATAAGGATATTTTTCATCTCCAAAGCCGATAATCTCGATATCGTTCTCTTTGCAATCACAGATAATTTTATTAACGTTTGATAGCGGGACAGTTCTCAATTTCTCAAGCTCGTGCTTTGTGAAAATTTTTGCGCTTTTTCTCTCTTCCTCAGAGGATTTATAAATATTTTCTGCAGTTTTGAAATGCTTAATTGCCAATACTCCTCTTGTTGAGGCATAGCCCAAGCACTCCTGCAACCAAATAAGATATTCTATCATTTCATCATTTCCCACATAGCAATAGAAGCCGCTATTGCAGCATTAAGAGATTCTGCTTTGCCCGACATCTCAATCGTAATCAGCTTGTCTGAATTTTTCTTGGTTTCATCGGTTATACCGTTTGCCTCGTTGCCGATTACCAATACACAACCATCGCCAAAGCTTTGCTCGGTGATTTTTTCGGCAGTATTATCCACAACGCAAGAAAAAACCTTGAGTCCAAGCTTAGAGATATTGCTCGAAAAATTAGGCAAAATTATTACAGGCATACGTAGAAGTGTACCCATTGAAGCCCTTAAAACCTTTGGTGAATAAGGGTCACAGGAATTATCAGATAAAATAATACCACTAACCCCTAATGCCTCTGCAGTACGTGAAACTGCACCCAAATTAGAAGGGTCAGAAAGATTTTCGAGGGCAATATATCTACCTTTGACATCGATTTCAAAATCTGTTGCTTGGGGAATTTTTGCTACTGCAATTATACCTTGTGGTGTTGTAGTGTCACTGATTTTTTTGAACAGAGTATCATTTAGCAAATAACAGTGGGTTGCTTTGCTTGCTAATTTTTCAATATCACTGCTTAATTTTTCAAAAGCTGTCTTTGAGACAATTAACTTATCAAACTGTATTCCGTTATCCGCAGCATCAAAACAAATGCGCAAACCTTCAAGTACAAAAAGTGCATTTTCTTTTCTTTCCTTTGCACTCTTTTGCAAGCCGCAAACCAGTTTGATAAGTGAATTTTCTTTGCTCGAAATTTCCTTAAAATCTTTCAAAATAACACTTCCCTCAAGACAAAAAACTGTCTTTAAAAAATGAAAAAGTCGCCCGCAGAGCCTTCTGCGGACGATAATAAATTATTTACTTAAAACCTTTTGAACATCCTTAACGAGCTTTGTAAAACCGGCAGCATCGTTAACAGCGATGTCAGCTAACATCTTTCTGTTGATTTGGATGCCTGCTTTATTAAGACCGTTGATAAATGTTGAGTAGTTGATACCGTTTAACTTGCAAGCAGCAGAAATACGAGTAATCCAAAGTCTGCGGAAATTTCTCTTCTTTTGCTTACGACCAACATATGCATAATTGCCGGATTTCATTACGGCTTCTTTAGCGGTTTTAAAGAGCTTTGATTTTGCGCCGAAATAACCCTTAGCAAGTTTTAAAACTTTTTTTCTTCTTTTGCGTGTTGCTAACGCACCTTTAATACGTGCCATTTAAGTTTACCTCCAGTTAATTCTTTTCCTTATTTATAAGGAATCATTTTCTTAACTGCTGCTACATTTGTTACATCAGCAGTTACGGTCTTACGAAGATTTCTCTTACGTTTGGTTGTCTTCTTGTTAAGAATGTGTGACTTAAAAGCGTGTGCTCTTTTAACTTTACCGGTTTTGGTAAGCTTAAAGCGTTTTTTAGCGCCACTGTGTGTTTTAATCTTAGGCATTTTGTTATCCTCCCTATTTGTTTTACAAAATTATTTACTTGATTTGGGGGCGAGGAACATAAGCATATTACGTCCTTCCATTTTAGCAGCTTTTTCCACAGAGCAATAATCCTTGCAATATTCGGCAAAACGGCTCATTGTCTCAAGACCGATTTCAGGATGGCCGAGTTCACGACCACGAAAACGAATTGAAACCTTAACCTTGTTTCCGTCTTGTAAAAATTTAATTGCGTGTCTGCCTTTAGTTTCAAAGTCATGAACATCGATACTAAGACCTAATCGAACCTCTTTAACTTCCATAACCTTTTGGTTCTTTCTTGCTTCCTTTTCACGCTTTGTCTGCTCATAACGGTACTTACCGTAATCCATTATTTTGCATACAGGCGGTTGAGCATTTGGTGAAATACATACCAAATCGAGTTCTAACTTTTCAGCTGCCTCAATACCTTTGGCAATTGGCAAAACTCCAAGCTGTGAACCATCGGAGGAAATTACACGAACTTCCTTAAACTTAATACCTTCGTTAATGGCTAATTCCTTACTGCTAATGCTGACGCACCTCCAAAATTAGTTAAAATAAATGCGTGAACGCAAAATACGTCCACGCATAAGAATACCTTTGATTTAAAAGTAAAGCTTATTGACCCTTTAAGACAGAACTTTGAGGGTGAGGACGCAAAAGCGCACTACTTCATTGCTCTAATATTATACAACACTTTCCTCGTTTGTCAAGTCTTTTTTTATATTTTAATGGGAAAACTTTAAAAAATCAAAGCGCTTTCTTTAATTCTTCTGTTTTATCAATCTTTTCCCAAGGAAGCTCAACATCTGTTCTGCCCATATGACCGTATGCAGATGTGTTTCGGTAAATGGGGTTGCGAAGCTGTAATGTATCAATAATTGCAGCCGGGCGTAAATCGAAGACCTTATTTACAGCATCAGCAATTTTATCATCGCCTACAATGCCTGTTCCAAAGGTATCAACCATTACAGATACGGGCTTTGCGACACCAATAGCATAAGCTAACTGAATTTCGCACTTTGTGGCAATTCCGGCTGCCACAATATTTTTAGCAACATAGCGTGAAGCGTAAGCCGCACTTCTATCAACTTTAGTCGGGTCTTTACCGGAGAATGCACCGCCACCGTGGCGAGCGTAACCACCGTATGTATCAACGATAATCTTTCTGCCTGTAAGACCTGTATCACCCTGAGGACCGCCTACAACAAAACGACCGGTAGGGTTAATGTAAATCTTTGTGTTTTCAACAAAAAGATTTGCAGGTACTATAGGCTTTATTACCTTTTCCAATATATCGGCACGAAGTGTATCAAGAGATACCTCCGCAGAGTGTTGGCTTGATACTACAACCGCATCAACACGAGTAGGCACTCCATCCTCATATTCAACGGTTACCTGTGTTTTGCCGTCGGGACATAAATAATCGAGTTCGCCCGATTTTCTAACGTCAGTTAGTCTTTTTGCCATTTTGTGAGCCAAAGAAATAGCAAGCGGCATAAGCTCCTCTGTCTCGTCACAAGCATAACCGAACATCATACCCTGGTCGCCTGCTCCGTGAAGATTATAGGCGTCATCCTCGCCATCCTTATACTCCATAGAATTGTCAACACCCAAAGCGATGTCGGGGCTTTGCTTGTCAAGTGACACCATAACAGCGCAGGTATTACCATCAAAACCTGCCTTAGCGCTGTCATAACCAATACCGCAAACGGTATCTCTTACAATCTTCGGAATATCAACCTGTGCAGTAGTAGTAATTTCGCCCATAACGGTTACAACTCCTGTTGTACAAAAGGTTTCGCAAGCAACACGTGCGTTTTTATCCTGGGCTATAATTGCATCCAAAACCGCATCAGATACGCAGTCACAAACCTTGTCGGGATGTCCTTCTGTTACAGATTCAGATGTGAATAATAATTTTGACATATTAAACTTCCTCCAAATTAAAAATCAAAATTTCAAAAACAAAACCGCTCCAAAAGAAGCGGTTATTTTAAACCTCATCTTTCGGAAAAAATCCGCCGAATTTAGCACCTTGTTAAAAAACAGGTTGCCGGGCTTCACAGGGTCGGTTCCCTCTGCCACTCTTGATAAGGGACATATTCAGTTCGATAAATAAGTATATCACTATAAATTTGTTTTGTCAACTATTTTTGTGCAACAACTTGAAAACCGCCATTCAAAACAAAAAATATAAATAAAATGGCAATCAAAATTATTAAAAAGGAGATAATAAAAAGTATAATAGATTTTTTATTCATTGTATTTGTCGTTGCGGATTTTTTAACAAGTCCGAAGCGCCTTAAAGCATTAGTAACGGGCTTATAAATTATTAGTACTGTTGCCGCATTTATAGTCGCTTTTGCGAGATTAAACGGTAATAAAAGCGTCGGTATCATTTCTGCAACCTCGCCACTTGTCACACCCATATAAAGCGGTGTTATAAAATAGTTTGCCACCATCATTATAGCGGTAACAGCAAAGACAGAAGAAACAGCGGCTAAAATAGCGCCCGAAAATGTTCGTTTGTATTTATAAATTGTACCGATTACAAGTGCAAAGCTACCGCTTGCGATAAAATTCATAAGCAGTCCGTAAGGTCCTGTATCGCTTATTGACAAAAACTCAAAAAAGGCTACTAACCCTGCCGAAATAATGCCATACAAAGGACCTAAAAGAAACGAAACTATGGATATTACCGCATCTTTAAAATCAAAGGTCAGAAAACCTACCTTGAATTTAAAAACAAATGTAAACAGAAAAGCTATCGCCGAAAAAACCGCAGTTATTATTATTTTGTTAAGATTTTCCCTTTTCACGCTATCACCTACAAAAAGGCCCTGTTGCAAAAAACAACAGGGCAAAGTTAAATATCATATAAAAAGTCTGTTCTTTCATCCGGACTTAAGCTAGTAAAAATGCTTTTTTCACTAACCTTACCGTCGGCTTTGGAATTTCACCAAATCAACCAAAATGGCTCGTGGGCTTTACCACCGGTGAGGATTTGCACCTCGCCCTGAACATAAGTTATTATACGCTTTAAACAAATAAAAGTCAATCCTATTTTGTCATTTCCAAAAATTCCGCTTCAGAAATAATATTGATACCGAGACTTTGTGCTTTTGTAAGCTTGCTTCCTGCCTCCTCGCCAGCGAGTACAAAGTCGGTCTTTTTTGAAACAGACGAAGAAGTTTTACCGCCAAAGCTTTCAATAATTTTTGAAGCCTCAGTACGAGTTAGGGTTGAAAGAGTGCCGGTAAGGACAAATATCTTATTCTCAAAGCGTAAATCTTTTATTTCCTTTTTGGATTTTGTATTGACACCATAGGATTTAAAGCGCTCAACCATAAGCTTTGTTTCCTCCAACGAGAAAAATTCGGCACAAGATTTTGCCAAAACCTCACCTATACCGTCAATTGCGAGCATTTCGTCGGCAGTAGCATTCATCAGCGAATCAATATCCAAAAACTTTTCACTTAAAAGCTTTGCCGCTTTTGCACCAATATGGCGAATACCAAAAGCAAAAATCAGTCGGGATAAATCGTTGTCTTTTGATTTTTCTATTGCATTTTTCAGGTTATTTACGGTTTTTTCGCCCGTTCTTTCGAGTGAAATCACCTTGTCATAATCGAGATTATAAATATCATCGATATTTGAAATAAGACCTGCATCTAAAAGCTGTTCAAGTACCGCAGGGCCTAACCCTTCAATATCCATAGCATCCCTTGAAGTAAAGTGGATTAAATGGCGAAGAAGCTGTGCCGGACAATCGGCGTTAGTGCATCTGATTACTGCTTCGCCTTCTTCTCTTGTCACAGGAGAATTACAAGAAGGGCAAATTTCGGGCATTTTGAAAATCTCGGAATTTTCGCAATGCTTTTTAACACCTAAAACCTCCGGTATTATATCCCCGGCTTTTCTGACAATTATCGTATCACCTATGCCTATCTCCTTTGAAGTAATAAAATCCTCGTTATGAAGTGTGGCACGTGAAACAGATGTGCCTGCAAGGGTTATCGAATCAAATATTGCGGTAGGAGTAAGTGCACCTGTTCTTCCGACCGCAATTTCAATTTCCTTTAAAACAGTTTCCTTTTCTTCGGGCGGATATTTAAAGGCAACCGCCCATTTAGGATATTTGGAGGTGCTGCCCAAATCTTCTCTGTAAGAAAGGTTATCAACCTTAATTACAGCACCATCAATATCAAAGGACAAGTTCCCTCTTGTATCGCCTATTCTTACTATTTCATCTATAACCTCATCGGCTGTTTTACAAGCCTTATACGAGGGTAAGGTGTGAAAGCCCAAATCCTTTAAAAAATCAAGTGTTTCTATATGCGATGAAAATTCTTTTCCAACAATACGCTGAATATTAAAAACAAATATGTCGAGCTCACGCTCTTTTGTGATTTGTGGATTTTTTTGTCGCAAGGACCCTGCCGCCGCATTTCGTGGATTTTTAGCAGGTGTTTCATCATTTAATTCTTGGCGTTTTACAAGGTTTATAAAGCTTTCACGAGGCATATATACCTCGCCTCTTACCTCTAATTCGCCATCAAATTTAATCGCTTTTGGAATACTTTTAATCTGCATTAAATTAGCGGTTACATCCTCACCTGTCTCGCCATCTCCTCGTGTAGAGCCTCTGAAAAAAAGTCCATCCTTATATTCAAGGCTGACAGACAGTCCATCAATTTTCGGCTCAACCGAAAAAACAGTTTTGGTTAAATCTATTTTTTCAGCAAAGGCTCTAAACTCATCAAAAGAAAAAACATCTTGAAGACTTTCCATTTTTACAATGTGTGCTACGGGAGTAAAAAGGCGCAAAGCTGCACCGCCGACAGTCACAGTCGGTGAGTCCTCGGCTTTAAACTGCGGAAATTCATTTTCCAGATTTTCAAGCTCACGAAGCATAGCATCATACTCAAAATCCTCAATTTCAGGAGAATCCTCAATATAATACTTTCTATTATGGTATTTGAGCGTATCACTAAGCTCTTTAATTCGTTTTTCTGCTTCAAAAATTTCCATAATTTTCTCCTAATCGGCAATAGCACCGTAATCATTTATTAAACCGCCTGTATTATCCTTTTCACTTTCGATTACATTGGTAAAGGCTTCCGGCGTTTTACCCACAATAACCGTTTGAGCCGCAATGGCACTTGTTTTTACATTTATACCTTTTGTATAGCCTATCATCACAAAGCTTCCTTTGACCTCAATTTCCACATTTATTATATGTAAAACCTGATTTATACCTGCAGATTTAAACTCGTGGGAAAAGGTAACAAAAGCAGTCGAGGTCAAGTGCATATTAAATTGAATTTTAGGGCCAAAGCCTTGTGTATAGTTATTATCGAAAAAGCTGCCCAGAGGAATACCTATTTTATAGTGTTCCTTAGAGTCAACTAAATATGACAGCTCATTTGAAATCTTACTTTTGAGTGCATTTACCGAATAAGTATCAATTTCAAGGCTCGTTACATAACCTTCATCATTTAAGCTCAAGCGTGCTATGTCATCATAAGAAATATTTTCCTTCTGAAGCACAGAAAGTATAGCTTCGTTTGCACAGTTGAGCATTATCGTTTCGGCACAGCTTTCAGCGTAATTCATAATAACAGGCTGCATTTTTGCAAAGGCAATGCTTATCAAAAGAATAAAAATGGTTGAGACAAATAAAAAAGTTTTGCAGGGGGATTTTTTGCGTTTTTTTCGGTATTTTATAGCCCTACACCCTCTTTCCGCTAACATTCTATGGAAAAAGGGTGAATTTTGTTAAAAAACTAATTTTTATAATCCGACGGCGTAGCCGACACCATACCTCTTCACTATTACCTCTTACTTGTTACCTGTTGATTTTGTATCACAAAATCAACATTGCATCACCAAAGCTGAAAAAACGATATTTTTCCTTTACAGCCTCGTTATAAGCATTCATTACATTGTCATATCCTGCAAAAGCCGAAACCAACATAATTAGCGTGCTTTCCGGTAGGTGAAAATTAGTGATAAGCGCATCCATACACTTAAAAGTATATCCGGGATAAATAAATATTTCTGTATCGCCGGAGCACTCAACTATTTCTCCGTACTTTGTCGCTACGCTTTCAACGGTTCGGCAGCTTGTAGTCCCTACACAAATCACTCTGCCACCGTTTTCTTTGGTTTTCTTAATAATATCTGCTGTATCCTTTGGAACTTCGTAATACTCCGAGTGCATTTTGTGTTCAGTTACATCCTCAACCTTAACAGGACGGAATGTGCCGAGCCCTACGTGCAGAGTGACAAAAGCTATATTCACACCCATAGCCCTTATTTTTTCGAGTATTTCGTTTGTAAAATGAAGTCCGGCTGTCGGCGCCGCCGCAGAACCCAACTCCTTTGAATAAACAGTTTGATAGCGTTCCTTATCCTCTAATTTTTCCTTTATGTAAGGTGGCAAGGGCATTTGACCGATTTCTGAAAGGACAGAGAAAAACTCACCAACAGGATAAAATTTCACAATTCTGTTACCATCGGGTAAAACCTCAATTACTTCGCCGCAAAGCTTGTCTGAATATTTGAATTTATAACCTACCTTTGCTTTTTTACCCGGACCTGCCAAGCATTCCCAAATATTTGTATCTTTCTGCTTTAAAAGAACAAATTCAACGACTGCACCCGTATCCTCACGGACACCAAAAATACGAGCCGGCAAAACTCGGGTATTATTTAAAACTAAACAGTCGCCCTCTTTTAAGTAATCTAAAATATCAAAAAAATGCTTATGTTCTGTTTTTCCGTTTTCTTTACTTAATACGAGTAATCTCGAATTATCTCTCTTTTCAAGCGGAGTTTGTGCAATAAGCTCTTCGGGTAAAACATAAAAAAAATCGCTCGTTTTCATTTTCACCAATTTCTTCCTGTTAAGTGGTCTAATTTTCGGCATAATATCATTTGACAAATAAGCCGCATAATGTTATAGTATAATATAAATATATTATATTGCAAAAAGCAGTATATTACAAGTTAATTTTTTTGCAAAGGATTGATTTAATTGAAAAAGTACAATGTTGGAATTATCGGAGCTACCGGTATGGTAGGTCAACGCTTTAGCTTGCTTTTATGCGACCACCCTTGGTTAAATGTAACCGCTTTGGCCGCAAGCTCATCATCTGCCGGAAAAAGCTATAAGGATGCGGTTGGCTCTCGTTGGGCTATGACCTCACCTATTCCCGAAAACTTGGCTGATATGACAGTTTTAGATGCAGAAAAGGATATTGATGAAATAGTATCAAAGGTTGATTTTGTTTTCTGTGCTGTTAATATGAAAAAGGATGAAATCAAAGCTCTCGAGGAAAAGTATGCAAAGAAAGAGTGTCCGGTTGTTTCTAACAACTCTGCTCACAGATTTACTCCCGATGTTCCTATGATTATCCCCGAAATCAATCCCGAGCATACCGATGTTATCGCCGCTCAAAAAGAGCGCCTTGGTACAAAGAGAGGATTTATTGCTGTTAAATCCAACTGCTCATTACAGTCTTATGTTCCCGCTTTGTTCCCTCTTGATGAAAAGTTCGGTGTTGACAAGGTTTTGGTATGTACATATCAAGCAATTTCAGGCGCCGGCAAAACTTTCGAAAGATGGCCTGAAATGATTGATAATGTAATTCCCTATATTGGTGGCGAGGAAGAAAAGAGCGAAAAAGAACCTCTTAAAATTTGGGGTAAGGTTGAAAACGGTGAAATCGTGCCGGCTGACAGTCCCAAATTCACAGCGCAATGCTTACGTGTTCCCGTTTCTGATGGTCATATGGCTGCGGTTTATGTTACATTTAAAAACAAGCCTACAAAGGATGAAATCTTAAAAGTTTGGGCAGACTTTAAGGGTGAGCCTCAGGAATTGGCTCTTCCCCACGCTCCAAAGCAATTCTTAAACTACTATAACGAGGATGATATGCCGCAAACAAAGCTTTGCCGTGACCTTGAAGGCGGTATGGCTGTATCTGTAGGCAGACTCAGAGAAGATACACAATATGATTATAAATTCGTTTGCGTATCACATAATACCTTAAGAGGTGCAGCCGGCGGTGCTGTGCTTTTAGCAGAGCTTCTCTGTGCAAAAGGTTTTATGGATAGATAATTTAATACTTTATAAATTTCCGTATGGGAGGTATCTTTATGAAAAAAAGAATTTTCACAGGTGCGGCAACAGCACTAATAACCCCTATGTGTGAGGACGGAAGTGTAAATTTTAAAAGACTTGAAACATTGGTTGATGAACAGATAAATGCCGGTATTGATGCTCTCGTTATCTGTGGCACAACAGGTGAAAAATCGACATTAAGATATGATGAACATCTAAAGGTCATTGAAAAATCGGTTATTGCCGCAAATGGCCGTGTGCCAATTATTGCGGGAACCGGATCAAATGATACCGTTTATTCGGTAGAGCTATGCTCCGATGCAGAAAAGATGGGTGCTGATGCTTTTTTAATGGTGACACCCTACTATAATAAAACCTCACAAGCAGGACTTATTGCTCACTACAACTATATTGCAGACCGAGTAAACAAGCCGATTATCCTTTATAACGTTCCATCACGCACCGGTGTTGCTATTCAACCCGAAACTTATAAGGAATTATCAAAGCACCCGAATATCGTAGCCACAAAGGAAGCGAACGGAGATTTGTCCTCTGTTTTAAAAACCAAATATCTTTGTGGTGATGATTTGGATATTTATTCGGGTAACGATGACCAAATCGTACCGATTATGTCGTTAGGCGGTATCGGTGTTATTTCGGTCTTATCTAATGTTTTACCTAAAGAAACCCACGATATTTGTGATAAGATGCTCAAGGGTGATTTAGATACAGCAAAGTCACTTCAAATCAAGTATTCCGGACTTATAGAAGCTCTTTTCTGTGATGTAAATCCAACTCCCGTAAAGGAAGCAATGAATATGTTAGGACTCGATGTTGGACCTTGCAGATTACCTTTGTATCCTATGAGCGAGAAAAACCGAGATTTCTTAAAATCAAAGCTTATTGAGTGTGGTTTCAAACTTTAATTTTTATTTGGATGTGAAAAAATGACAGATATACTTTTAGTTGGTGCAGGCGGAAAAATGGGTAAATTTGTAGCTGAAGCTGCAAATAACGACAGCGAGCTTAATGTCAAAGCAGGTGTAGATAAGTTTAGCGAGAACACAACTTTTCCTGTGTTCAAAAGCTTTAGTGAAGTTGATGTTAAGGCAGACGTTATAATCGACTTTTCCAATCCCGCTTTACTCGATGATATGTTAAGCTATGCGCTAAACACAAAAACGCCTATTGTCATTGCAACTACGGGCTATAGCGATGCTCAAACCGAGAAAATAATGTCGGCTTCGAAAGAAATACCTGTTTTCTTTACCTTTAATATGTCAATCGGTGTTAATCTTATATGCTCTCTTGCCAAAAAGGCGGCACAGATATTAGGTGATAAATTTGATATTGAAATTATCGAAAAACATCACAATCAAAAAATTGATGCGCCATCAGGCACTGCTATTATGCTTGCAAATGCTGTAAATTCGGTTTTTGATGATAAGATGAATTATGAGTATGACCGCCATTCAAAGCGCCAAAAACGTACAAACAGTGAAATTGGCATACATTCTGTACGTGGTGGTACAATTGTCGGAGAGCACGATGTGATTTTTGCAGGCCACGATGAAGTGATTACAATATCCCACGCTGCCCACTCTAAAGAGGTTTTTGCAGAAGGTGCAGTAAAGGCGGCAAAATTTATTACGCTCAAAAACCCGGGTCTTTATGATATGAACAGTATTATGTCATTTGAATAATTTAAAAAAATAGTATAAAACCAACTCTTTTTGTCAAAACTAATTGCAAAAGGAGTTGATTTTTTATGTTCGATAAAATTTGTTTAATTCTTGTAATTATCGGCGCACTTAACTGGGGACTTATTGGTCTTTTCCAATTCGACCTTGTTGCCTGGGCATTCGGCGGTATGGCAGCTATTGTCAGCAGAATCATTTACACAGTAATCGCCCTCGCAGGTGTTTGGTGCATATCTTTACTATTCAGAAATCATACAGAAGTCGGCGACTAAAAGAAAATCCCTGCAAATACTGAAGCTTATTAGTCTTCAGTTCTTGCAGGGATTAATTTTTATTCATTTTAGTCCATAGGAGCTATGTAATTTAAGATTTTTTCTACCGCCGCATAATCGACTTCACGTGGATTTGAAGCAGTACACGCATCAGCCAAAGCCGCAGATATGATATTATCCTTTTCTTTTAAATATTCTTCCTTTGAAACGCCCGCATCCCAAAGTGTTGCAGGAATTTCCATTCTTCTTAACATATATTTAATTTCATCAATAAGACTTTCAACCGCAATACGAACATTATCGTGAGGAAGTCCGATTTTGCGTGCAATATCGGCATAACGCTGTGCCGCCTCAATCGGTTCTGCACCAAAGCAAGCACGTAAATGCGAATTAAATCTGATGACATGAGGAAGCAAAATTGCGTTGGCTCTACCGTGTGGGATATGAAACTTTGCACCGAGTGCGTGTGCAATACCGTGGTTGATACCGAGTCCCACTTCGTTAAATGCCATACCCGCAAGACAGGAAGCACTGTGCATTTTTTCACGAGCTACAACATTGCTACCATCCTTATAAGCATAAGGCAAATATTTAAATGCCAAAAGCAACGACTTTTCTGCCAATGCATCCGAAGCATCGTTATTATTTACCGATACTAACGCCTCAAATGCGTGTGTGATAACATCCATACCTGTATCGGCAGTGATTTTGGCCGGTGCTGTCATAACAAGTGCCGGGTCTAAAATAGCCAAATCAGGCAACATTCTCTCATCAACAAGAGGATATTTTAAATTGTCAGAGTCATCAGTAATGACCGCAAACTTTGTAACCTCTGAACCTGTACCGCTTGTAGTCGGAATTGCAATAAGCTTTAGGTCTTTATTTTCAGACTGCTCTGCCATAAATACCATTGCTTTAGCGGCATCAATAGGAGAACCACCACCGAGCGCTATCACAATGTCGGCGTGAGAATCAATTATAAATTTTAATCCCTTTGCAATAAGCGAGGTCGTAGGGTCAGGTAAAACCTCATCAAAAACCTTGATTGAAGCATAACCTTGCATTTTGGCTGTAATTATGTCTATCATACCCGAGCTTATCATAAACTTATCGGTTATGATTACTGCATTACATCCCCTAAATTCCTGCAAAGTATCAAGTGCGTTTTCGTTAAAGCGCACCTCTGTACGAATTTTAAATCTATTCATAACAATTCCTTTGAAAAACTATTTCACAATTTTTACTCTACTTCCGTTTTTGAGTCCTGCAGCATTTGCATCATCGGTATCGAGATGCATTTCAAGTCTGAAATCCTTATGAACTCTGACCTGAACATCGAAAAACCTTGTTTTTCTTTCACCAAAGGCATCAATATCTACATATTCACCATCAGAAATACCGAATTTTGCACCATCATCGAGACTCATATGAATATGTCTGTTAGCGATGATACAACCCTCTTTTAAGGTTACAACACCTTTAGGTCCAATAATTGTAATAGGCGCTGAGCCTTCAACCTTGCCGCTTTCTCGCACGGGTGGCTTCACCTTTAAAGTAAAGGAATCGGTACGAGAAATCTCAACCTGCGACTTGTTTCTTTCGGGACCCAATACACGCACATTTTCAATAGGTCGAAGAGACGGACCAACAATAGTGAGTAATTCTTTACAAGCATACTGACCGGGCTGTGACAAATCTTTAATAGGTGTCAGCTGATAACCTTTTCCAAAAAGAATATCAACGTGCTCTCTGCTTAAATGTATGTGTCTGTTAGAAATTCCAACCGGAATTGTGTCACCTGAAAATGCCGAAGCATCGCCACTGTTCTCTATCGCCTTTAAAACAGCCTGTGCAACTGCTGTTACATTTATTTCCATTTTAAAATCTCCTTAAAACAAAACGTTTAGATGATACGGAAATTGTCTGCCATTACGCAACGGCGCTTTCTTGTAAAGCTTCGAGCCGATGTAATACCCTCACCGGTAGGACCTGCAATTGTAAAGGTTGTGTGACCTTCACCGCCAAAACCGATACCTGCATAAGAGGGTGCGTTTTTAACAAAAATTGTTGTTTCAACCGCTTTTGCAAAACGAGACAGATTGTCAATATTCTTTGAGTGCATATGAGCAGTATGTCTGTTTCCGTGCTCTGCCTTAACAGCTAAATCAATGGCTTCATCAATGTTATCTACCGTTACAATAGGTAAAATTGGCATCATAAGCTCTTCTTGAACAAATAAATGGTCAAATTCGGCTTCACAGATAATGCAACGAACCTCTTTGCCAACATTGATACCGATATGCTTTAATAGGACATCGGCATCTCTGCCTACACACTTACGGTTTACAGCCTTTGAAACTGCGCCCGTCTTTTTATTTGTAACATCAACCAAAACAATTTTGGCCAATTCATCGGCCTGTGCCTTTGTGATTAAGTAAGCACCGTTTTTTTGCATTTCGGCGATTAGTCTGTCCTTAATATTTGAAAAAGCGAATACTTCCTTTTCAGCGATACAAGGAAGATTGTTATCAAAGGTACAACCATCAATAATATCTTTGCCTGCCTTTGTAATATCGGCAGTATCATCAACTATTACAGGAGGGTTACCTGCACCTGCACCTATTGCCTTTTTACCCGAAGAAAGTACCGAACGCACAACACCGGGACCTCCTGTGCAAACGAGCAAGCGAATAAGCGGATGTGTTTGCATAATTTTAGCAGAATCCATTGTAGGCTTATCCATTGAAGCTACAAGTACTTCAGGACCGCCACAAAGAGCTGAAGCTCTGTTTACAAGGTCAACTGCATAGTTTGATGTGCAAATAGCACCGGGATGAGGATTAAAAACAACACCGTTTCCGGCAGCAATCATACCGATACTGTTACAGATAACAGTTTCACTCGGATTAGTACTCGGAGTAATTGCACCAACTACACCAAATGGAGCCATTTCAACCAAGGTAAGACCGTTATCACCTGTTTTAGCTTCACTTACAATATCTTCGGTACCGGGAGTTTTATCAGCTACCAAGATATGCTTTAATCTTTTGTGTTCAACCTTTCCCATACCGGTTTCTTCTACACCGATTTTAGCCATTACAGGCGCTTCTTCACGTGTAAGTTCTCTGATTTTTGTAATGATTTTTTCTCTTTCCTCAACGCTCAAAGCACGAACAGCCTTATAGCCTTTGTTTGCAGCTTCGATAGCCTCATTCATATCAGAATAAATACCGATAAGCTTTCTGCCATTATAAGCTGTACTCGAATATGCAGAAGTATCGACAGTAGCGGTGCTTGTAGCCATTGAATTTACAACCTGTCTTACTATTTGTTCGATTTCAGCATTAGTTATATTAGCCATTATAAATCCTCCAAATACTGTTTATACAAGAGCAGCGGCATCACGTGCAATCATAAGCTCCTCGTTTGTAGGAATTACGAATGTACGAACAGTAGCACCGTCTGCAGTAATTTCAAATTCATCCTTGCCATCAAGGTTGAGTTTTGTATCAATTTTAATGCCTAAAGCCTCTAAATCCTCGGCAATCATCTGGCGTAATGCTTTGCTGTTTTCACCGATACCTGCGGTAAATACCAAAGCATCAAGTCCGTTAAGCTCTGCAAAATAAGAACCAATTAGCTTTTTAACGCTGTTTGCAAGCATTTTGCGTGCAAGAATAGCCCTTGCGTTTCCGTTATCTGCTTCATCGCTTACATTTCTTAAATCATTTGAAATGCCGCTAATACCAAGTAAACCTGATTTTTTATTAATAATATTATCCATTTCATCTGCTGAAATATTATATTTCTTCATAATGTATGTAAGCACTGTCGGGTCGAGTGAGCCGGAACGAGTACCCATAACGACACCCTCTTGAGGAGTAAAGCCCATTGATGTATCGATAGCGACACCGTTTTTAGTTGCAGTAACCGATGAACCATTACCCAAATGACAGGTAATTATTTTAAGGTCTTTAATGTCCTTTCCCATAACCTCGGCAACACGAGCAGCAACATATCTGTGAGATGTGCCGTGAAAGCCGTAACGGCGAATTTTATCATTTTCGTAATATTCATATGGAATTGGATAAACAAATCTGAAATCCTCAATATTAGAATAAAAGGATGTATCAAAAACGCCAACCTGTTTAGTATTAGGCATTTGTGCCATACAAGCACGAATACCCGAAATTGCGGGAGGTCCGTGCAAAGGGTTTATGGGAACTATACCCTCTAAATACTCAAGAGCTTCATCATCAATAACGGTAGATACCTTATACTTTTCGCCACCGTGAGCAATTCTGTGACCTACCGCATCAATTTCATCAATCGAGGAAATAACTCCTCGTTCCTTATCAGTCAAAAGTGATAAAACAAGAGTAATCGCTTCTTTATGAGTAGGCATAGGATATTCCGTACTATAAGGTGTTTTTCCGCTGACCTTATGAGTAATAGAGCCCTCTGTACCTATTCTTTCACAAAGTCCTTTTACTAAAACTGCTTCATTTTCCATATCAACTAACTGATATTTTAAAGAAGAGCTACCTGCATTAACAACTAAAATTTTCATTTATTCCACTTCCTGTTCGGGATATATAAGCTCGACACCATTAGCTTTTATAAACTCGCACCAAGTGTCATCGGGCTTTTCATCAGTAACTATTGTATCTACATTTGTTATATCACAAACCTTCGCAAAAGAGGTTTTGTCAAACTTTGATTTATCGACTGCCAAAACTTTGCGATTTGCGGCGGCAAAAAAGTCCTTCTTAATCTCGGAATCACGCTCATTAGAGTCGGTAACCGCCATATTTTTATCAATACCCTTGCAAGAGCAAATTGCAATATCAACGTGAAAGTTTTTAATCGTTCTTTCAGCCTGATAGCCCAAGAGGGAAAGTCCACCTTCCTTAAGTTCGCCCCCGGTTGAAATAATTGTCCAATCGGGTTTGTTGCAAAGCTCAAACAAAATCTGTATTGAGTTGGTAATAATAGTTAATTTTTTTCTGTCAAGAATATTTTGTACAACATAAAGAGCAGTTGTACTCGAATCAAGCATTACATAATCACCATCGTGAATCATTTCGCCGATTTTTGCGGCAATTTTGCGCTTGCTTTCAACATTTGTTTGTTTTCTGATGTGGAAAGGTAAATCAATATTAAAGTTTTCGTTTTTTACAGCACCACCGTAGGTTTTGCGAGCAAGACCATCCTTGTCGAGCTTTTCAAGGTCACGCCTGATTGTTTCTTCGGTAACATTAAATTCACGACTTAAATCGCTTACTACAACCTTACCCTCTGCCGAAAGCTTGGATAAAATCACATTTCTGCGTTCAATAGCTAACAATACTTTTCTTCCTTTCCGAATAAAATAATTGTTTTTTAAAGAATACTTTGCCAGAGCTTTTCATCGGGGCGAGCAATAACAGAACTATCAAGTAACATTCCTCTATCCCCTGTTTCCTGCTCTGCTTTCTCTATTGCGGCACTTACAGCCGAGACACTACCCGTAATAAGTAAATAAGATTTTCCGCACATACCACGAGCGAGGCGTAGCTCAATTAAATCAACAAGTGCAGTTTTCGCCGCCACATCTGCCGCCACGATAGCACTTGCCGCCGAAAAGCTTTCGAGCACTCCCAATGCCTCAACACCTTCAGGTGCTGTAGCACCATAAATTGCGGGGAAAATCGATTCGTGCGGATTACCAAGAACAAAACTGTCAATTACTTTTTCAGGGTTTATTCCCTTTGCCGCTTCAACAGATGCCTTAACAGAGCTTAATTCTCCGCTTACAATTACCATATATTTTCCGGGACAAACAGTAGCGCTTTCAATAACATCAACCTCTGCGGTTTTAATCATTGTATCAGCGCCCGTAATACCGGCGGAAACGGTGACAAATTCCACCATACCAATTGCTTTTGCCATTTAAAATTTCTTCCCTTCTGAAATTTCCGATTATACCGCTTCAACGATTATATAGGTGTCGGTAACATCCTTTACTTTACCTGATATCGAAGAATGAATAGCCACACCTAAAGCACCATCTTTGGCAGATGCTACCATATCACCTACACTCACAGCGTCACCCTTTTTAACTGTAGGAACTGCGGGCGCTCCGATGTGCTGTGATAACAGAAGTTTTACCTTTTTAGGTGTATATACTTTATCTTCAAGTAATGCGGGGAAATTGTATTTAGTAAGACCAAGTCTTGCAGTCAAACGGGATTTTAAAATGTATCTTCCCTGTCTTTGCTCGTTTACTGAATCTGCCAAAACTTCCGGAACGGTTATACCGCCCTTGCGAAGCTCACCCTTCATAATACCAATAAGTGTACGTGGTGAGAGGCCTTGGAAGCAGGAATACATTTCACAGAGTCCGCAAGAAGAACAAAAGAAAGAGTTTGCATAAACTTCTGTATCGTTTGTAGTACCTGTAGAAATTGCTCTCATAAATTTGTTAGGCTCAATCGGATGACCTAAAAGATTACGAGGACATAAATCGGTACACATTCTGCATTGACAACAAGCCGACATTGCTCTCTTTAAAGAAATATTTGGTTTTGCAGTACGCTTTAAAACGATGTAATGGTCACTCGGCATAACAAGAATTGCATTACTTGTCTTTGTGATTACATCATTTTCTGTTGTAATCATACCTGTCATCGGTCCACCGCTTATTAAGGTATAATCATCAATAGTAGTGCCGCCGGCGAGCTTTAAAACCTCACCTACTGTAATACCCAAAGGCACACAAAGAGTAGTCGGGTTTTTTACCTCACCTGTTACTGTTATATACTTATGTGTAACGCCCTTACCTTCTGTTACTGCATAGTAAGCATTAAGCATAGTTTCAACATTAAAAACAGTCACTCCAACCGAAATCGGAAGCTTGCCCGGTTCAACCACTCGACCTGTTGTTTCATATATTGTTACGACCTCATCACCTGCAGGATAAACCTCAGGCAAATAGCCGATTGTTATCAACTTAAAATCATCAAGCTGCGCTTTAATTGCATCAACCGCCTTTTTATAAGAAGGCTTAATCGCAATTATTGCTTTTTTAGCTCCGACTGCTTTGCAGACAATTTCGAGCATCTGCATAATCTCGTGAGCGTAAAACTGCATAACCTGGCGATGAAGCTTTAAAAGAGGTTCACATTCAGCACAGTTAAGTATTAT
This sequence comes from Acutalibacteraceae bacterium, assembly GCA_045593535.1. Taxonomy (GTDB): domain Bacteria; phylum Bacillota; class Clostridia; order Oscillospirales; family Acutalibacteraceae; genus UBA737. The sequence goes on along the minus strand of JAZNWW010000040.1, from coordinate 82,054 downwards.
TGTGTCGGCGTTTTCATTAAGCTTTGCGTATGAAGGAAAACCTGCACCGCCTGCTCCTACTACACCGGCATTTTGTAATACCTTTTTTAATTCATCAATTTTCATCATCCATCAATCCAATAGAATTATCTACGATACCTACAATAGCGGCATCTACGGGCGCACTTTCAAGGTCACAGCCAATTCTTGCAGCAGAGCCTATTGCTACTAAAACAATTTCGCCGATACCTGCACCAACATTATCAACAGCAATAATTCTTCCATTTGAAGAAATTCCTTCCATAGGCTCAACAATCATAAATTTACTACCCAGTAAACGTTCATTTTTTCGGGTAGCGACTACGCTTCCCACAACTTTTCCAACTATCATTTTTGTTACCCTTTCTGTAATAAAATCATTTTTTATACGGGGCTAGCGGGTTTCAAAAGAAACCCGCTTATATCCGCATATAATTACTTTAAGCTGGGTAAAATCTTCTCAACATCAGCGTGAGGACGAGGGATAACGTGAACTGCTACGAGTTCACCGAGTTTGCTTGCTGCTGCAGAACCCGATTCTGTTGCAGCCTTAACAGCTCCTACATCGCCACGAACCATAACTGATACGAGTCCGGAACCGATTTTTTCAGTACCGATAAGCTCTACATTTGCAGCCTTTACCATTGCATCTGCAGCTTCAATTGCAGCTACAAGACCTCTGGTTTCTACCATACCAAGTGCTTCAAGTGCCATTATAATTTCCTCCTATAAATTTTTAATTAACCGCCAAAACGGATAATAAACTAAGTATTGATTTTACCTTTAATTAAAGCTTGGGTAAAATCTTTTCAACATCTGCGTGGGGTCTGGGGATTACGTGAACTGCTACGAGTTCGCCGAGTTTGCTAGCTGCTGCAGAACCTGATTCTGTTGCAGCCTTAACAGCGCCAACATCACCACGAACCATAACAGATACGAGTCCTGAACCGATTTTTTCGGTACCGATAAGCTCTACATTTGCAGCCTTTACCATTGCATCTGCAGCTTCAATTGCGGCTACAAGACCTCTTGTTTCTACCATACCAAGTGCCTGAAGTGTCATTTTCTTTTCCTCCTTGATTACCGGTGTTGCCGGCTTTTCTGCTGTCTTTTTAGGAGCAGCAGTTGTTGTCTTCTTTTGAGCAGAAGGTGCTTTTGTGCTGTTTTGATTTGCCATTTTCATTCACCTTTCATTTTTTTAGTTATCACTTTTTGTCCTTGTTAAGACGAGATGCACTGAGCATTACTAAACGCTCAGTTTCGCTATGGGGACTTGCGATAACAGCAGTAGCAGCAGGTTTGATTATTGCGGACTGTGTAGCCTCTACCGCCGCAGTAACAGCGGAAATGCTACCCTCAACAATAACTGTTACGAGTCTGCCGCCGAGTTTTCTTTCCCAGGTTACAAACTGTACATTGGCTGCCTTTGTCATTAGGTCCAGACAATCTATAGCTGCCGCAACACTTTGAACCTCAATAAGTCCCAAAGAATTCATTAAAATTACCTCTTTGCGCTTTTAGCTTATAGCTTGGGTAAAATCTTTTCAACATCGTTGTGAGGGCGAGGAATTACGTGAACAGCAACCAATTCGCCAAGCTTGCCGGCTGCTGCAGAACCTGCTTCAGTAGCAGCCTTAACAGCTCCAACATCGCCACGAACCATAACAGATACAAGTCCTGAACCGATTTTTTCGGTGCCAATGAGTTCAACCTCAGCAGACTTTACCATTGCATCGGCAGCTTCAATAGCAGCTACCAAACCTCTTGTTTCTACCATACCTAATGCTTCTAATGCCATTTTATTTTCCTCCAAATATATTTTTAATTTTTATCAAATGCATTGAGCTTTAACATCTTTTCTGTGTCAGCTTCGACATTCGGGATTATATGTTTTGTAATAACACCCGAAACTCTCTTTGCCGCCTCTTCTGCCGCTTCAACTGCTGATTCAACATCGGAAACGTTTCCTCTGAATTTGATTGCAACAATAAGCGGGACATCAAGGCCATCCGGATTACCGGGTTTGTTTTTATCAAAGGTTTCGACAATTACGTTTGCCGCTTTGCAACCTGCATCACAAGCCACAAAGCCCGCAACCAAGCCATAAACCTCAATTATTCCGACCGCTTTTCCCATAAAGTATCACCTTATTCGTTAATAATGGCAATCTTTAATCCCTGCATAGAGAGATTGGTTTGTAAAGCCTCGTTAATCTTTGATAACGGGAATCGGTGTGTTATAAGCTTTTCAAGCGGTAGGCCTATTCCCTTTGCACGCTTTAAGAAAGCAAAGGTAGTCGCATAATCACGAAGGGTGTAAACCCAAGAACCAACTGTTGTAATTTCTTTAGCGCAAATATCAAAGTGGGGATTGATTGTAGCATCACCGCCATTGATAAAGAAGCCCAATTCACAAAGACCGCCACCGTTACGGATGAACTTGTAAATATTTGAGTGTGCTATCGGTGAGCCTGTGCATTGGAAGCCGAAATCAGCCGGATATCCGCCGAAGGCATCCTCAACTGCTTTAGTAAGTGCTTCAATTCCCTTGTAATTTTTGAAGTTAACCGACTTTGTAGCGCCCATTTCTTTTGCAAACTCGAGTCTCTTGTCCTCGCCATCAATAGCTACGATATTCTCGATACCCATTGTGCGAAGAACTGCAATACATAAAAGTCCAATCGGTCCACAGCCTTGAACAGCCACACGGCTGTTAAAGCGAAGAATACCGGTTGTCTTTGCACGCTCAACAGCGTGGATTAAAACTGCTGCGGGCTCTATAAGTATTCTCATATCAAGACTTAAATCGCTTACATTAAAGATTGTAGAGCCGCCTCTTACAACCAAATAGTCAGCAAACCAACCATTTAAGTGAACATCATCATCGGGCAAAAGACCAAAAACATCTGCACCGCCAACATTTTGTTTGTTAAGGTCAAACATTGTAATATCGGGGTTGTCCTTAAAAATCATACAAGTAACAACCTTATCACCGATATTTAAGGGCTTGCCTGCGCTGTCCTTTTTAACATTTTTACCCATCGCAACAATCTCACCTGTACCCTCGTGACCGAGAACAACAGGAATAAGACCGAATGGATCTCTTTTAAACTCGTGGGCATCGGTACCGCAAACACCGCAGCCCTCAACCTTTACGAGAATATCATCATCTGAAAGTGCAGGAATTGGATATTCCTCAATCTCAAACTTTTCAGGAGCTCTGAGCATTGCAACCTTTGAAGTTTTCGGAATAGCCTTTGGTGCTACAGAGCGATTTACTGCAGTACCTTGCATTTCACCGATGACCTGCTTGACAATTTTTTCAATATCAGCAGAATTCATAAGTTATATCTTCCTTTCTAAAGCTTTATTTCAGAAAACCATTTAGCACCGTATTCTGCAAGGAAAGTATCCTGTTCCTCACTTCCGCCACTGACTCCAAGACCGCCTACAATATTTCCCTGTTTGTCATATAGCGGAACACCGCCGCCAAAAATAACAATTTTGGAATTATTTGTAAACTGTATGCCATATAATGAGCCACCGGGCTGTGCTAAACTTTTAAGCGTGGTAGTCGGCATCTTCAAAGCAGTTACTGTAAATGCTTTATTAAGTGCTATATCAAAGCTTGCAATATATGAGTCATTCATACATTGTATTGAAATCGGGTTTGTGTGCTTATCTGCAACTGCAATAACTGCTTTGACACCGATTTCCTGCGCTTTAGCCTTTACAGCATCAATAAGAGCGTTTGCTTTGTTGAGAGTCAAAGGCTCACCGCCTATTTCATCGACTATTGCCTTTACCAAGCTGTTTATTTCTTTTTCGGTCAAGTTTGTCACTCCTTCTGAAAGGAAAGGCAATTACTTACCTAATTGCTCCATAACCTTTTTAGTGATTTGAGCTACTAAATCATCAGAAGCGCCACCATTGCTTGCACCGGGAACGATGCAGGAAGAACAGCTATGACAGCTGGGAAGACCTGCCTGATTATTGGGGCAAAGGTCAGCAGGGTGTTTACCCTTCATACCAAATTCTCTACGAATTTCATATAAGCGTTCAACCTGTGACTTGGATAATTCCTTAGGTCCGCCTAATTGCTTTGAGAGATAAAGAAGCTTTGCATAAAATTCAACCGATTCCATCTTGTGATAAGCTGAAAGAAGTGAATCAGAGAAAGTAAGCGCACCGTGATTTTCAAGAAGAACTGCATCAAAGTGCTGTAAGTACTTTTCTACTGCATCGGGAATTTCATTGGTTGAAGGTGTTCCGTATTCAGCAATCGGTACGCAACCTAAAGAAATAACTGCTTCAGGCATAATCGGTTGTGCAAGCGGAATACCGGCAATAGCAAAGCTTGTAGCATACATAGGATGAGCGTGAACTACCGACTGAACATCAGGACGGCATTTATATACACGCATGTGCATTTTAATTTCTGAAGAAGGACGGAAACCGGGGTTAGCCTGAATAACCTTACCCTCAGCATCAACCTTACAAATGTATTCGGGAGTCATAAAGCCCTTACTAACACCTGTAGGTGTGCAAAGAAATTCGTTATCGTTAAGCTTTACTGAAATGTTACCATCATTAGCGGCTACCATTCCGAGATTATAAATACGCTTACCGATTTCGCAAATCTGTTTTTTAATTTCGTATTCTGATACCATTGTTTTTTGCTCCTTTTTAGAAAATTTTAACTTTTATATCTTATGTGTTAATTTTATCACAAACTCCCACAAAAGTCAACATAAATTAAGTAAAAAAACAAGTTTTTTGTTGTTTTTTATTTGGTTTTTTCTGCGTTTTGGTGAAAAATCGCAAAAAATTCAACATTTTTAAGACGAAAATCTAAAATTCCTTTGTTTCGTAATATTTTTTTGTATCAAAGGTTTCCAAAAATCTCTTGAGTTCAGCAATGCCTTCGCCTGTTACAGCGCTTACCTTGAATATTTTTTTGCAACCCGCCAATTTAAGCCACTCTTCTGCTCTCAGGGGTTTAGCCCCTGCTTTGTCAATCTCGGTTACAATTCCGATAACAGGTCTGTTTGCCATTGGGGTAATATTCGGACTGTATAGTGAATACGGTTCTGTCGCCGATAATAAAAGTCCGACAATATCACTTTCATAAGAATAAAGTGCTAATGCGTTGCCGAAATTTTTTGTTTCGGCATACTCACCCGGAGTATCAAAAATCAGGTCACTCCGCTTTATCTCTTGAGTTTTTGAGTATTCGATTTTCTCACCATTTAAGGCTTGAGTAAGGGTTGTTTTACCCGCACCCGTTCTTCCAATTAAAATAACCTTGTTTCTCATGTTTTAGTAATTGGGCAAACTGTAAAGCCTAAGGTTTCGGAAACATAGGTTAAAATTGCTCTTACTGATTCTTCAACTTGAGAAACAGAACCGGTTACAATAAGCGTTCCGCTGAATCTGTCAACAAAACCGAGCTCTGCGCCCGAAGCTTTGGTTGCAATGTCTCCGGCTATAATTACCGTTTCAGCAGGGCTGATTGTGATGATTCCGATTGCCGCAGTTTTAGAATTTGGGTCAAGTCCTAACTTTTGGTATAACACCGGGTCGGGATTTGCAATTACGTGAGCCAAGGTAATCTGCTTTCCGGGAACTAATTCTTGAATAATTCTCGTTTTTGAGTCATTACCTAAATTATCAAAATTCATTAAAGCTTTTAACCTCCTATCTCTGTTTTAAGACCAAAACTCTCACACACTTGTTTCAACTCTTCCATCTTTTCATCAGTCGGAGGAACTAAATGCGAAAGTGTATAATCTCGGCCTAAGCCTTTATACTTATCAGTGCCAAGCCTGTGATAAGGTAAAATATTTATTTCACCGCCGGGGTTAATTTCGGCCGTGAATTTTGCAATTTCTGCAATTTCCTCGGGTGTATCGTTGAAGGTCGGAATAACAGGAACTCGCACTACTAAATGCCGACATTCTTTTGCTATTTTTCTTGCATTTTCTAAAATAATCGAATTGTCTTTTCCTGTAAATTCCTTATGCTTTATAGGGTCTATATGCTTGATGTCCATTAAATAATGGTCAAGGTGGGGCAAAATTTGCCTGATAATATCGATTGATACAGCCGCCGTGGATTCGATAGCGGTATTAAATCCATAATTGTGCGCCGCCATAAGCAGAGCCTTTGTAAACTCTGGTTGGCAAAGGCACTCTCCACCCGAAAGGGTAAGTCCTCCGCCGGAAACACGATAATAAATGCTGTCCTTTAAGACCTCATCCATCACTTCACGAACAGTTACATCACGACCAATAATTTTCTTTTTGCCCGCAGTTTCCATTTCTTCGATTTTGTATTCCTGTGATTCAGGATTACAACACCATTTACAACGAAGCAAGCAACCCTTTAAAAAAACAATTGTACGAACACCGGGACCATCGTGTACCGAGAATTTTTGAATATCAAAAATTCTGCCCGTAGTATTCATATAATCCTGCATTTTAAAATCCTTTCTGCTCGGTACGATTTATAATATCATCCTGAAGAGAGCGTGAAAGTGTTGTAAAGAGTGCACTGTAGCCCGCAACACGAACAACAAGTGAGCGATATTTATCGGGGTACTTTTGTGCTTCTATAAGTGTCTCTCTGCTTACAACGTTAAACTGGACATGCATACCCTTTTGTGCAAAATAGCCCACAAGCATTGCAGCAAAGCCTTCAAGACCGCTTCTTCCCTTTAAAGCTGATGGGTGGAATTTCATATTAAAGAGTGTTCCGTTTGAAGCGATAAAGTGGTCAAGTGTCGCAACCGAGTTACAGCTGGCAGTAGGACCATTCACATCCTTGCCCGCCGCAGGCGATACACCATCTGCCACAGGAGTACCTGCAAGTCTGCCATCGGGAGTAGCACCTGTTTGTGCGCCGAGAGGTACATTGGCCGATACAGGATATAAACCTGCTTGGAAAGAACCGCCACGTGGGTTTTTGTATTGCTCGAGAGGTCTTGTGTATGTATAAGCAACATCACGTGCAAACATATCAACCTCTTTTATGTCGTTACCAAATTTAGGAAGTGAGTTTATATCCTCACGCAGCTTATCGTAAAATGCCTTTTTGGTGGGGTTTGTTTCGTTCGCTTTAATCTTTAAGTAGATATTTGCGATTTCTTCAGAAGAAACCTCTCTTCCCTTTTGAGCCAATTCTTTTACTACCTGCGCTGTGTATTGCTCACTTAAAAGTTCACTCAATGGCTCGCCATAGTTATTTTTAAGCGCATCAGCAAATTCTTCTATTGTGTATTTCTTTTGCTCGTAAACCAAACTCTTAATTGCAAAGAGTGCATCGGCCATATTTGCAATACCAAAGCCTTGTGGACCTGTAAAGTTGTAGTGAGCACCGCCCTCTTGCATTGATTTACCTCTTGCTATACAATCCTCAACCATTGAAGATTGGAAAGGAAGCGGACAACGCTCTGCGTGAGCGGCATCAATACTGTTATCGGCATTTACAAGCATTTCTATCATATAATTCATCTGTGCTTTATAAGCATTGTAGAATTTATCAAAAGTATCAAGCTCGGATAAAGCGCCGGTTTTTATACTGATTTGTTCTCCGTTATCGACACCATTCGAGAAAACAAGCTCTAAAGGACGACACATATTAAAGAAAGCTGCATCGTGCCAACCATCAGTCTTGCCCGACTTTTGCGGTTCAACACAACCGATTATATTGTAATCTCTCGCATCTTGGAGGGTAAGTCCCCTGTTTACAAGTGCCGGAATAATAACCTCATCGTTGTAATAAGCCGGAAGTCCGATACCTGTTCTTGTAAGCTCGGCTGCACGAATTATAAATTCGTGAGGTGTACCGTTCCAAATTCTAACCGAAAATGAAGGTTGTGGCAGCATTACGTGTTGTGAAGCCGAAATGCACATAAAGGACAAATCGTTTGTAGCATCAATACCATCCTCGGTTTGTCCGCCGGCAATAAGATTTTGGAAAAGACTGTAGCCTGCAAAGCCTTCGGCAGATGCTGCATCACGAGCTTTGTTAAGGTCGTTAAGCTTTACCCAAATACAGTCGATTAGCTCTTGTGCTGCTTCTCGTGTGATTTTTCCGCTTTCTAAATCCTTTTTATAATAAGGATACATATATTGGTCAAATCTTCCGGGTGAAATTGAATGTCCGCTTGACTCCATTTGGAGTAGCATCTGTACAAACCAAAAGGACTGACAAGCTTCATAGAAAGAATTTGCGCCACGCCTTGGAACATTTGAGCAGTTTGAAGCAATAAGTGCTAACTCTAACTTCCTTTGTGGGTTCTGTTCTTTTTCAGCCATTTCGAGTGCTAAAAGTGCATATCTTTCAGCATAAAAACAAGCGGATTCGAGCGACTTTACAACCGCCTTTAAAAAGGCACAACGCTTTGCATAGTCGGCATCACTGTCTTTAAGGTCTGCCAAAGCCTTTTCGGCTTTTTTGATAATACCCTCAAAGCCTATACTTAAAACCTCTGCATAGTTCACTGTTACGTGGCCGATACCGTTATAAAAATAGTTACCCGCCGTAAAAATGTTATGTTCGATAGCGGTTTTTGCGCCATCACTCATAAACTCGAGTGCTAACTCGCTTGTGGTCTTGCCCTTCCAATATTTATATGCCTCGTGAAGAGTTGCTTTTGTTTCTTCCGAAATATAGAACGGGTCAGCAGTTCTGTGCTCGATAGTATCAAATTCGGACTCAAGCCACTCAAAAGAGTATTCGGGAAAAACCTGACAACCACGAGGATTTATTGTAGCACTGCCGACAATAAGCTCAAGCGGTCTTATTGTAATCGGAATATTTTTCAAAATATGCTCAAAAGCCTCGGCACGTCTTGTAGTTATAGGCTTGCCCTCGCTGTTCTTATAACTCTCTGTAAGGAGAACTGCTCTGTCAGCTTCTATCTCGGGCATTTTTTCGAAAAGATGCTCAACCAATTTACCAATACGTTCGGTTTTTGGTAGTTCAGCACTATAAAAAGCAGGCATTCAATTCACTTTCCTTTCAAATCTATTAACACACCTATATTTTAATATAAAAACAACAATTTGTCAATAGGAAAACAACAAAATTCCAAAAAAATCTTGCATAAAACCACATTTTTGTTTTGGAATTTTTGTGTTTTTGCGTAAAATCGGTTAAAAACATAAAAAACGGGCGACCAATGGTCGCCCTACAATGTTTGTTATTTAATTACACTTTAAAAAGTTTTAAATTTTACTGCATAAACTCAATATACTTTGGAAGCACAACATCGCAAGGGCCGATTTCCTTCATTTCGCCCTCGTGAATCCAAAGAATATCAGTGCAAAGTTTTCGCAGTGTTTCGGTGTTGTGAGAAACGATGACAACGGTCCTATTCTTATTGCGTATCAATGATTTCATTTTTGCATAGCTTTTCTTCTTGAAACGCGCATCGCCAACACTCAAAACTTCATCGATAAGCATAATGTCGGTTTCAAGATTTGCTGTTATTGCAAACGCCAATTTCGAGTGCATACCGCTTGAATATGTCTTTACGGGTTTATCGATAAATCTACCTAACTCGGAAAATTCAATAATATCATCGATTTTTTCATCAATTTCCCGTTTTGTAAAGCCCAAAAGAAGTCCTGACAGATATATATTTTCTCTGCCTGTCAACTTTTTTTGGAAACCGACACCGATCGCAAGAAGAGAAACCGCATTTCCGTGTGTATCGATTTTGCCGCTGTCGGGAGCAAAGATACCTGCAATCGCACGAAGCAAGGTGGATTTACCGCTGCCGTTTTTTCCCACGATACCTAAAATTCTTCCCTTAGGGATTTCAAAAGAAACATTTTTAACGGCCTCGAATTTATTTACACTTCTGAAACGGGCTTTTTTTATCAATGTCTTTAATGACATCTTCTTCAATTCGCGATAAGAAATGCTGACATTTTCTACGGTGATTGCTATATTTTCCATTATATCACCTTCACATAATTATTTTCGTTCTTTTGTACCAAGTGTATTCCGATTACGGACAAAATAATTGCAGCCAAAGTCCAAACAGCTAAAAGTTTATAATCGGGTAATGTGTTATACATAATAACATTTCTGAACTCGTTCACAATAAAAGCTATCGGATTTAACTTGAGTAAAACCCAAGCGTATTCTTTGGGTATTCGGTCATTTATCGAGTAAAGTATTCCCGACATATAAAACAAGAGTCTTAAAGTAGGTTTTAAAACATTTGCCAAATCCTCAACATATATACCGAAATGCAGGAAAAATATTGATATCGCAAAAGTAATTAAAATCAAAAATGCCAATAAAATTATTCCGTGAAGCATCATAAATGTATAGGGTATTTTATAAATAATCAACATTATGAATACTAAAGAAAAGGAAATCATCATTTTGAAAAAATGAACGCCGATTTTTTCAATTAACAAAACATATTTCGGCAAATAAACTTTACTGACAACAGCTTTATTTGCTGCCACTAATTTAACACTTGTTGTTAAAACTTTGTTGAAAAAATTCCAAGCCGAAAGACCAATGAATACAAATACGGGGAAATTCGGTCCGCCTCTATCAAATACCACTTTTACTACAAAGGTATATACCATCATAAAGAATAGAGGGTCCAAAACCCACCAAAGAACAGAAAAGTGTGAGTTGGCAACTTCTGATTTTAATTCCGATTTAACAGAAAAAATAATATAATTAAAATATTTTTTAATGTCTTTAAAAAACTTAATCATTTATCTTTACACCAACCTTTTAATAACTTTATCTTTTATCAGGTTATCAATAACTCGTTGAGTATTTTGAGAATCGTGGAATTCCACAATTTTCTTGTAGTTATCAAGATGTTCTTTTCTTTGAGAAGAGTTGTAATTCTTGATGATAGATTCTCTTAAACCGTCGGTATTGTAAAAAACATCTCCGAATGCCAAATCTTCTGTAAGCATAAGTTTTGCCGATTCACCGTATTTTGACATACAAAAATCTTTTTCTTCCCAATAGAAAATCACATTTGTTCCTCTGTAAAAAGCATCGTACGAAATTGAAGAATAATCGGTAATTAAAAGTTTTGTTTGCTTTAAAATATCGTCATAAATAATATCTTCGGGGATATATTTTTTAAGCTCAAATTCCTTTAATTTTACGATGTTTTTAAAGAGCGGATGAGGTAAAACAATCAGTTTTTCCTTTAACTCGTCGGGGATACAGTCGATTATTCTTTGAATCATTTTAAAATAATTCGAACTTTCAACATCGTCCCTTATGGTATTGTATTCCCATCTTCTCCAAGTGGGCATAATAACAATTTTGTCGGCATCTTCATTCCAGGTGTTTCTGTCATATTTAGGTAAACCCGTTAAATAGATATTATCCCTGTCGTAGCCACCAAGTTCAATAAAATGATTAGCTTCGAGTTGAGAAGAAACAACAACCTTATACAATTTTTTGTCTTCTTTGTTAAAATGTTTTCTCATATCGGCATTGAGAGAAACCATATACATAACTCCGTGTTGCAAGAAAACATAAGAAACATTTTTACTGCGCAGTTTTTTGGCGGCATTTTTGTTGGCAATACGCAAATCAATTGCGTGAGCCATACTTTCGGTTCCGATAAACTTATTTGATTTAAAGAAATAAATATAGTGTTTAAGAGAACCTTTTTTCAAAATGTTACTTCTATACTTTTTAGGAATATGATACATTTTCTTAAATTCCTGGTCAAAGACAAAATAACAGTTTTTATAGCCTAAATCAATGAGTTTTTCATAAAGTACAGATGCACTTTCCTCATATTTAGAGGCTTCTTTTTCAAACATAATTATTATATCTTCTTTAAAGCATAGCTTGGACAAAAGTTTAGCAAGGTTTATCTTGAACTGAGATTTTTTGTTATCGGTTTTGTTTCCTTCACGGATAGTAAGATAAACTGCATTTTTTGCCGATTGTCTGAAATACCAGGCTGTATTTGTTTCGGGTATTGTCCAGATTTCAGAATTTCTTCCCTTTCCGCCAAGCAAATCATAACCTACGCCGGTTGACAATTCGGCTTTATCCCTCATAGCACAAATTAAAAGCTTGTTTTGGATATCATTTTTGAGAAGTTTTAAAATGTCTAATCTGACTCTATAAAAATTCAGTCTGTATCCGAGAATCAAAGGAATTCCTTTTTTAAAGAGGAATTTTGATTTAAATGTAAAGTCGCCGACTCTGAAATAAGTGTCACGAAGTGCAATTCTATCGTCTTGCATTTTGTAAAGACACATAGAAGATATAATATTTTCGTTATTCTTGTATTTGAAGGACGGCAATATATTCCCAATCTCGATAAATGGCATTTTGCGTTTATTGTATTTTTCCAAAACATCAATTTTTGATTCGGCATTGTTGTATTCTTCAAAGAATGCCGAACGCGTATTTTTAAGCAATATCGGGCTTTTATGATTACTAATCAAAGCGTCATCGTGATTTGTTTTTGCAACATCATAGCCTTCAATTGACTTTTTGAAAAGTTCTTTTCCCTTTTCGGTATTAACCATTACAAGTGAGGTGCCTTTTTTGTCATCCATAAACTTGTAATTCTTATTTATACCCCAATAATCTCCCAAGGTTATATCAGAAGGACGCTTATAAGTTGCAAATTCACAATTATAGCAAACCGGTCTTGAGTTATTTCCCAAAAGGAAATTGGCGGTATAATTATTATTATAAACCGATTGCAAAAGTGTTTGGTTGTCAGCAAAATCAATTTTAAACTTTGAATCACGCCAAGCGGGAGTTTTAACTCTGAACTTGACATCTTTGACAGTGCTTCCAAACAATTTTTCCTGATGTTCTAAATATTCTTCAAGAACTTTAGGAGAAGAATTAGAATGACATACTATGTCAACTAAAATCAGATTGCTGTAATCTTTTCTAAGGAAACTCTTTAAACCTGCTACAACACAAGGTGTACCTGAAAACAGCACGGTTTTTTCATTGTCGAGAAGTTCTTTTACCCTCGAATAGATGTTTCCGACATCTGCTCGTACATATTTAGCGCCGCGAAATTCTTCACAACCCGCTATATCGCTCGCAATATCATATACAGCGCGCTTGGAGTTCATTTTGACACCCGCTACATAACCGCCATTTGCGATAACGGTTGTATAAAGCGCTGTGAAGGCTCCGCCGGAAGTGCTGTTGAAACGCACTTTTTCATCCTTTGCCTTTAAAGCATAAACTTCTTGGTTTGCTTCGGAATTAAGCAGTTGTTTTTTAGAGTAAATACATATTTTTTTGCACAAATCACAATGTATGCATTTTGTATCATCAATTACAGGATATATAAAACCTTCAGAATCGGTTTCCATTGTAATAGCTTTTGTCGGACAAACCTCTTTACAAGCGGTACAACCGTAACAGCTGAATTTGTCGTTTTCTTCAAAAAAACTGCTTTCTTTTTGAGACTTTTTAACTATGGCTTTATCCAAATAAGCCATTGATTTATCCCTTAAATCATCAAGTTTTTTATCAACAGTTTCAAAATCAACCTTTAATTCTCTTATATCAATACTTTTATCGTATTGCGGAATGAGGTTGGAAGAAAGTTGCAACTTATCCAACAGATTCTGCATTCGTGTAGGATATTTTTTATGAGGAACTGTCAAAAATTGTGTATGATTTATTATAGACAATGCCGTTGCGTGAAAAGAGTTAGTAAATACATACTCTGCATTTTGAATAAGTCCCAAAAATTCCTTCGGGCCTGTTGTAATTGCATGGTCAAGTTCGTTTTTGAATATTTTTTCGGGTTTGTTGTGAACAACAGGAAGTCCTAATTTTTCTGACGCTCTTTTTACAAGTCTTATTAGGTTTTCGTCCTCAATCAACATATGCATATAAATATAAGGCTGTTTGTACTTGGGTTTGATTGAAATTTGTTCGTAATCCTTCTTTTTGAGTAAAAAGGTCGGGTCTAAAACAACCTCAACTTCGCTTTTTGTCAAAGGAGAAATTATCTCTTTGGCGCTTTCTTCTCTTACCGAAATAAAGTCAAGTTTTTTCAAATACAGTTGATAAGACTCTTTGTAGTCTTCCGGAATTTCTTCGACACCCAAACTCGCAGCATAAGAAAGTCTTGTTGCGTCCTCCCTGCCGAAATCGAGGAAAAATGCAGGTTTAATACCTTTGGTTAATTTATAGTTCCAAACCTGGTCACTGCCTGAAATCAAGACATCAAAATCTAAATCGGCATCGCGTAATTCTTCCAAAGTGAAATATTTATCTGTGACATTTAAGTCTTGATTTATAAAATTCTCGAACGCATTTTTCTTTGCGAACTTGAAACTGTTTTTTAAGCAAAGCGACGCAATTTCCATTGCCCAAACAACATAATTTTTGATTGGATTTTTACGCTTTCTATGTTTTATCAAACGGTAGGATTTGGCAATTTCGCATATGCGATAATTTATGATTTTAACATCGTGTCCCTTTGCGGTCAAATATGTTTGCAAAGCGTATGCTTGTACCTGTGCTCCGTAGTTATGTGCGGCACTAAAGGTGATAATTCCTATTTTCATATTGAATCTCCTATGTTTATCGCTGACTGTTTTTGTTTAAATCGTTTTTAATTTGAGTTGTTGAAATTTCAGGTGTGCGCGGTAAATAAACCACTTCGCAATTTTCCTTCAAAAAATCAAATTTGCCTTCCCAGTCATCGCCCATTACAAATTTATCAATTTTAAATTCTTTAATATCCCTGGATTTTTGGTCCCAACTTTCTTCGGGAATAACTAAATCTACATATCGAATGGCTTCCAAAAGTTGTTTTCTCACATCATAAGAAAAATAACACTTTTTCTGCTTTTCAACCAAATTAAATTCATCAGTCGAAAGTGCGACTATAAGATAATCGCCTTGCTGTTTGGCTCGTTTCAACAAATTTATATGCCCGTAATGTAATAAATCAAACGTTCCATATGTAATAACTTTTACCATTTCATTATTCCTCCAAAACTACTTTTACTGCCCTCTGGGTAGCATTTCCGTCGTCAAGATAGTTAAATTTATCATTAAAGCTTTTATATTTTTCATCAAAAGTAAATTTCCGGCTGTTAGCGATTTCCGCTATAAGCTCGTCCTCTGTTTTGACAATATTTCCGGGCAATTCTTCGAGTCCAAAATAAAATCCACGAAGCTCATCTCTATACTCCTCTAAATCATACATATAGAAAATAATAGGCCTTTTGAGATTGGCATAATCAAAGAAAACGCTTGAATAATCGGTTATAAGCATATCGGAAATAACATACAATTCACTTATGTCATCATATCTGCTTACATCATAAAGAAAACCTTCATACTTATTAAAATTAAAGCTGTTGGCTACAAAATAGTGCGCCCTGAAAAGAATTATGTATTCTTCAGCAAGCTTTTCCTTTAATAAATCAAAATCAATTTCATTTTTAAATACATAACCCGATTTTCCGCTGTATTGATTATCTCTGTAGGTCGGAGCATAAAGTATTACCTTTTTGTCTTTCGGCAAATTAAGGTCGCTTTTTATCCTTTCTACATCTGCTTCTTTGTAATTTGTCAGAAAATCATTTCTCGGGTATCCTACCTCTAAAATAATATCCTCTTTGCCCTGTGCCTTCATATTCCAAGCGGAAACAAACTTCTCAGTTGCAAATGCACTTGGAGATAAAAAGTAAGAAAATTTAGAGGTTTCGATTTCATATCTTTTGGTGATTTCTGAAACGGTGTTCATCGCATTACTGAAATGCTCTAAATCACAGCCGAGTCTTTTCAAAGGTGTTCCGTGCCAACACTGAAGAAAAACCTGTTCCTTTTTAGGAAAAATATATTCGGGGATTTTGTAATTAAAAATCCAATATTTTGCCCTTGCCATTTCTTTTAAGAAATCCTTACTTTTAATATTCAGAACACGTGTGCTTTCGTTTTGTAAAAAGGAATATTTTTCAGGATTTGCAAAGCCCCAAACAAATCTATAATCACTAAATTCCTTCGAGTTTCTGAGATAGTTATATATGGCTTTTGGGCTGTCATTAAAGCTATGACCGTTAAAGCTTGCAAAAACAATGGTTTTATAATCAATTTTATTCATTTTTGCAATTCTTTGGTAATTGAATTTTCCAAATTCAAAAATACAGAATCTTATAAGCTTTCTGAAAATCGGGAATTTTTTTGCCAAATTTCTAATTATTGTACGAATAAGTCACACCTCATTTTATAGCGTTGAAAACTGACTGAGCCAACTTTTCTGTCGCAGTACCGTCAAAATTCGGAACGTATTTTTCCTTGAACAACCTCAAAACGTGAATATCAGGATTTGTAAAAGCAATACTTTCAAAAAGCTTGTCCGCATCTTCGAAAACAAAACCCTCAAGCTCCGTCTTTAAATCAATATTGATACCTGTTGTGTCGCGGTATTTGTCGTAATCATAGGCATAAATATATGTCGGAACCTCTACCACAGACGCTTCAGCTATAAAACCCGAATAATCGGTCACAACACGGTCAGCTACACATAATAGCTCGAGAGCAGAAAACTTTTTAGCAGATAACACATTTTCTTTCTCGCTAAATTTACACTTCATATTGGGATGGAGCTTTATTATTAAGACCGCATCCTTTGGCTTGGCATTTATGATTTCATCAACTTTATACTCGTTATAATCTCTAAATGTCGGAGCATATAAAATCACTTGTTTGCCTGCAATTTGCGGGTATTCGATTTTGATTTTTCGGGAAATTTCCTGTCGATTTTTGAGTATATAGTCGGTTCTGGGAAGACCAATCGGCAAAAATTTCTCCTTTTCAGTCCCAAACGCTTTTGAAAAAGCATCAATCATAGGCTCATTTGCACAGGTGACAAAGTCATAATTTTCGTGCATTTTAAGGGCTTTTGAAAGAGCTGATTTTTTGTCGCTCATAGAGGAAGCCCAACCAAAATTTTTAACCGCTAAAAGCGAATGCCAAATTTGAAAAACAGTTAAATCTTTTTTATGCTTTAAAACACTGACAGGAATTGAATATCCATCGGTTATGCAAACTCGAGATGTCGCCAAATGATACATTTGAGGAAAGGTAATCCAAATAACTTTAATCGCCTCGGAAAAATTTCTTTCCATTCTGCGTGTAATCATAATCTGTTTTACATTAGGCAAAATTTCAGAAATTTTTTTGCTTAATAAAGCGAAATCAACAGAGGGAGTATTTGCCTGTCGGCTTAAAAAAAGTATTTTGTCTTTTGTGGGAAAAAGCTTTAAAAAGAAATATATTGCCCTCAAAACAGCAACTGCGAACGAGACAAAAATCTTCATAAGCACACTTCCCCTTTCTAACACATACATATACTATTGTATTATATCATACAAAAGATAAAAAAGCAAAGTTTTTAATGAAAATAAAGCCTTTTTTATAAAAAAACCTTCGGATATTTTCCGAAGGTTTCAAAATCTTTTGTAGTTATGCTTTTTTAAATATGTATCTAAAAATATTTTTTGCCTCTTTAAAAGCAAATTTCGGATTCAAGCCCCTTAACAATAATTTATTGTTTTCTCTAATAGGTTTCATAATAAAGCCCAAAACAAAATTAGTGAATACCTGTGTCACAAAAGAAGCAAGAGCAGCTCCGCTTGCACCATAATACGGTATTAAAATATAATTGAGCAAGACATTAAAGGCAGCTCCCAAAAGGTTGATAATCCATAAGTATTTTTGCTTTTGTTCTGCTAAAATCCAAACATTTCGAATAACACCCATAAACGAAAACATCAAATACCAAACCAAAATTCTTAAAACCGGAACAGATGGCATATAGTCGGCTCCATACAAGACCTGGATAATCGGTTTTGCAAGAATAAAGAAACCAACTGACTGTGCGAGTGCTAAATACGAAACAATCGAGTAAAGAGATGAAACATTTTTTTGATAATCCTTACTGTTTTCTTTCTTGTTGGATAAAATAAGAGGTCTGTAGGAATCAATTATTGCGGTATAAACGAACTGCACAACGCCTGCAGAGGTAATGGCTGCTGTGTAATACCCGTTTTCCTTTTCATCAATCATGTTAAGTAGCATAATATGGTCGGTAGTCTGAAAAGCTACAACCATAATTCCCGAAAGCATATAATGCTTACTTTTAGAAAGCATTGCCTTAGCAAGTGAGAAAGAAAATGAAAGCTTTGATTTTCCAATTTTGAAATAAATAATCAATAGTGAAACAGAAATCAGAGCATAATCAAAGCAATTAACCAAGGCAAACCAATAAACACTTTTGCCGGTAACAAGCAGAAATATTTTATATAGTGAGACAAATACATAAGCCACAAGCATAACAACCGAAGAATACTTTGATTTAAGCTTGTACTGAAACCAATACTGTATCATCTCAAGTGCCGAGAAAATAAGAGAAAAGCTATAAAGAATACAAACTAAAATTGTAGTCTTTTCCCCGGCGTTTACTATATGCACAAAAGTCGTTATGCCTAAAATGCAAACTATTGAGGACAAAACGTTAAGGATTAAAGAGGTGCCTAAAATTTTTCCTTCCTTTTTGGGCGCCTCAACCAACTCGTGCACAAGTGTTGCATTAAATCCCAATCTCATAACAGGTAATGCAAAAGCAAGAATTGAAGCGGCATAGTTAATTAGCCCGTAATTAGAAGGTCCTAAATAACGGGCTGAAATCATACCTATAATCAATTGTATAACAGATTGTGCTATTTTACATCCGACAATCCATTTTGCATTGTTAAATACCTGTTTTGTGTTCATGTTTCACAATTCCTTAACTATTAAATTTAAATTATAAAACATTTTTAAAATTCAATACAATCGTCACTCAAGAAAAATACTCCTAATACTATTTATTTCGTTTTTTGTGACACCAATAGAATAAAGATAATTTTCTGCTTTTTCGCAAATAGTATCTCCTTTGTATTCTTTTAATACAGAAATGAATGCATTCATTTCATCCGCCATAACACCGCCATGATAAATACCAGACAATTGATATTCGCGCATCAAATCTGATTCGTTCATGCCGAGAATCGCCTCTAATAAATAACATACCGTTCCCGTTCTATCACTACCGTAAGAACAATGTATATACATAGGGTAATTATTATTATCAGCTAAATCCGTAAATATTTTTTTAATAGGCAACTTGCCTTTTTCTTCAAAAAGTTCACTATAAGAATAACAACGATAATATTTATGAATAATATCATTGCCCAACGGCTCAATATTTTGAGGATTATCTTCAGGGAATCGCAAATCCATATCAAAACTTATTTTTAAAGTATTGAGCATTACATCAACACCTTTTGATGTGATTTTCACTTTATCGTTACTTGCACCATCTAAGGCTGTACCTCTATATAATAATCCCTGCTTTATATGCTTACCATCGATTGTTTGATAACCACCAATATCTCTTATATTGCCAACACCATCAACTGTCATCAAACGTGGAGATTGCGCTGTTTTAAATGTGCCATCGCAGTTATAACTCTTTCCGTTTGAACAATTTAATACTATTCTATAATAATACTTAGTTCCAGTTTTTAAATTATAAACCTCTAATTCGTTGTCTCCTTCAAACTGAAATTCTATAGAACCATTCAAATCATTATGTTCCGAAATTATTGCCTTTGCCGATTTGACATAAAGATTTGTTTGCAACGAATCAACAGAATATGTAAGCGTTACCGGAGCAGCTGAATAGGGTTTATCGTAACCGAGATTTTTAAAAACTTTGTAGACTTCCGCCGACTGTGTTAAATCGTCAGAAAACATATAAGTTTGAATTGCTTTATTAACTAAGTACACCTCATCTTTAAAATCAGGCAAGGTGATTTTTATTTCTTCTTTCAAAGAATTTTGGGTCGATTGAATGATATTTGTTGTATTAGGAACTTTTTTATTGTCTAAAAAAATCGAAATAAAAAGCAATAAAACAACAAATATAAAACAAACAATAATAAGTATTATACTTTTTTTCTGTTTTGATTTTATCATATAAATAATCCTCATTAGCGAATCAACAAAATACGCTTTTAAAAATTAAAAACCTAAAAACCCAGATTAAAGCAACTCAACCCACTATATACTAATGGGTTGAGATGCAAAATTTTGATATTATAGCACTATCCTACCAAATTTATCGAAATTGTAATTCATTTCAATTGACAGGTCATTACCTTCCCAAACATAATATCTGCAATCAGTAACTAACTTGCCGCCGCCGGAAGCAAAGTAATAATAACCGCCTATCTCAATAAGTCCTGCCATTTTGGCCTTACCTAATTCGTAGTAATATAAGCCGTCTTCTTTTTCAACTATTCCATCAAGCATTCTACCATCTTCGCCGAATTCATAATTTGCTTTCGGTAAAAGTCCATTACCTTCCCAAACATAGGTTCTTTCGCCGGTAATCACTTTACCGTTTTTACCACCTGCAAAATAGTAGTACCCGTCAATATAAACTAATCCTTTAGTCCTAGGCTGACCGTTTTCATAATAATACAAGCCGTCATCCTGCTGATAAATACCATTCACTGCCTTATATTCATCATCAAAATAGTAATTACCTTTAGGTAAGTCGCAATTTGTTTTTTCTGTATAAACCTTACCTGAAACCGCATAACCTGCTTTATTGAAATAATAATAATTACCGTCGATTAAACTCAATCCGTAAAGTCCTTCACCGTTAACTACATACGAGAGTCCTTTATCGGCATCCTGATAGAACCCATCAGGAATTATTTGATCACGACAAATGCCATCATCGCCAAAGTTATACCACTTACGAGTAAAGTTATTTGATTCTTTAGTTTGTCTATAACCTTCATAACGGTAAGTATTTTCAAAGAAATATTTATTACCGTCAATTATATACCAACCATTAAGATAGCATGAAGGACCGTAATAATATCTGGTACCAAATAATGTTTTTCCCCAAACACCCGAAACAATAGAACCATCCTTATTAAAGTTGTAATAAACACTGCCTTGTTTATAATAACCGCCTTTTGCATTATAGTTAGAATGGAAATAGTGCCATTTGTCACCAATCATATGCCAACCGGTTTGTAATACACCAAGCTTTGAATAACGGTAAGCAGAAGCCTCTTCATCGAAGAATATGCCTGTGTATTTACTTTGACCTACACAAACTCCGTCTTCACCAAAGTCGTAATAATAACCTTCGATTAAAGCTACTCCAGTGGTTTTCACACCGTCAACATAGTACTCTGCACCGCCCTTAACGGTTACCCAACCGTTTTTAAGAGCCTTGTTCAAGGTATAGCTATCCTCAAATTCCTTGTAAATTGAGCTGAAATATGCACCTGCTTCGCTCTCATCATTAGGATTAACAAAGGGATACAAATCATATACTGCTTGATTTTCTTCTTTTTGAGCAAAGGAGTAAAGTGCACTGGCTCTAAGGTAAATTTTATAGCCAATATTACCGGAATTTACAATATTAAGCTTTCCTTGTGAAGACCAAGCAGCATCATCCTTAGGTGTCAATTTAACACCGCTTACAATACAAATCGGATTAGCCATTGTAACATCAATAGCTTGAGTCTGTCTCTTCCAATTAAGAGTAAGTGTAAGCTCATTTGTTTCCTCGTTAAATGATTTATCTGTAAGAGTAAAATAATCATTCATAAGGGTGATGTTCGAATAATCAACATCAAAGTTTTCATCAAACTTAATTACAGGAGTAACTGTTGTCAAATCACTTACACGTTGAGCTAACTGACAAAGGAACATCCAAGCAGTCGCACCCTCAATATCTGCACCGGGAAGCATATAAACCAAATCATTAAGCTTTTGAGGTATATCAATCTTTGACATATCAATAGCAAAGATGTATGAGGTTTCCATAGCTTTGTCGGGGTCTATAATATTATAGGTTATTGAGTCTTCTGTAGTAGAGTTTGTTACCTTTCTGTCCCAAGCTAATTGTCTGTCGCCTGCGGTTGCTTGGTCAAAGTCAAAGGCTGCTTCACCCTGATTGAATAAGGACACTTCCATAGTAGAAGTAGCGGCACCTTCAACATTTGCAAGAGTTACGAGCAATGTAACTACCTTTACGCCTGAAGATTCTTTACCTATAAAGTATAATCCATCAAATGTCCCGGCAGCCTTATTGTTCATATCTAACGTAACATCAGCTGCGTTTATCACAACCGTTTTACCTTGATAGGTTGCTTTTATCGGAAGTGCCAATTTAGAACCGTAAACCGCATTCACACCTGTTTTGGTGAAGAATACTGTATCGGGAGTAACAACGCCCAAGGTTTTTGTTGCAAGAACTTCACTACCTAGCATTAAGTAAACATCTACTTCACCTAATGCCTTTGCAGTAAAAGTACCATCCTCGGCAATAGTGCCGATAGTCTCATTAGAAACTGCGAAATATGTGTCAGCGGGCAATTCTGCAGCGTTACCGGTAGCACTTACACCGAAAGCAGAAAGTGAAACCGAAGAACCCGGAGTCAAATAATCATAGTCACTTTCAACAACTGCGTGGTCAAATGCAGTAGAAGAAGGTGCAGTAGATACAATCATAAGAGATGTACTAACCGAACGGTCATAGCCATCAGAGGGTCTGTTAACTACTGAAAGTGCATCATCACCCTCCTGCTTTGCAACGAAGGTTGAAGAACCGCCACCGTCAAGGTTAACTGCGTTATAGCAACCGGCCTCAAGCATAATTTGAGCAATTTCCTCATAGCTGCCGCCACAAGAGAAGGGCTCCTGCCTACCATCAAGCACCATAAATACTACTTTACCTGTTTTGGTAATACCAACTGCAGTACGACTTGCACGGTTACTTGTATATGTATCACTTGCAGTTACAACAATTTTACCGTCTTTTATTAAAGTAGCACCAAAGCCTGCGATACCTTCAGCAACCTGACCCTTATATTTGTTATTATAGTCATCGGTTGAAGCAATAATCGGTGTGCCGTCCTTTAAAATTCCAAAGAAACCATTAGAATTTATAGAATGATATTCAACACCGCCCATAACAAGCAAGCCGCCCGGCTCACCGGTGCCCATATTAAAGCCCGCACCGTTTGTAGCCGCAATTACATTATAATTTTCAATATAATGCTCACTTGTAGGATCACCGTACTTTCTCTGTGCGGCATTTGCCTGCTCAATAACTCTTTGCATAGCCCAGCCTGCTGCGGGGTCGTTGTTATTGTAGTTAGCATATATATTTACATCGTTACGAGTTAAATCAGCAGTAGCAAGATAATAAACCATTTGCTTATTATCCTTTGTTGTTGCCTGCTTAATATCTTGTGTTATACCGGGAGCAAGTGTAGAGGTAGTTGTAGAGAAAACATCGAAATAGCTGTCTTCAACCGCTTCTACATAGTCACCTGCTAATTTGCAGATATAATCAGCAAAGGTATAGCAACAAGCTTTTCTTAAATCATTAAGATTTGAGGATGTGAAATCACGTGTACCCTCTAAGGTTGAAACCACCTTATTTTCTACATAAGTGTTCAAAACCTTTTCACGTAAAGAGTCACGAAGAGTAACACCATCTAATCTGTTTTTAATAAAATACTCTGCTCTGTCTTCCATAGATAAATCCTCTGTGAAGTATAAGAGCATTAAATTAGTAAGGTCACCGTAATAATAATTTTCGGTGTCAAGCTCGTTCATAATATAAAAGGCATCAAGGTCGCCGATTATATCGGTATCACTAAAGGATTCAATTTCGCCATCAAAGGCAACACCTAAAATATCCTTTGCAATTGTGTCAACCATTTCATCTACAGTACCCTCAACACCAAAAGCATCAGCCGCACTTAAAAGGTCAACCAAGTCGCCTGCCCAACCGCCAACATCGGCGTGGTTTATGCTTGTTTTATTGGTATATGTAATATCCATCGTACCAAACATATGGCCAATATCAACATAGTCACCATTAGGCAAATAGAAATTTTCAATATTCTTGAGAGAGGTAACATAAAGCTTTTCTTCATCAGGAATACCATCATTATTAGCCTCTTGAATCATTTCTACGAAGGCTGCGAAATTTTCATCCTCATAGCCTGCCATAATTCCCCAAGAGCCTGAATTGTATCTGTCGACACCTGTTCTTATGTATTTGATTACAAGGGAAAGAGGGTCAGCAGTAGAGTCAACCTCGTATGTATAAGCAAAAGCCGCCTCCTCCAAAAAGCCCAGATAACCTATAAATGTTTCGTAATCATAAATGGTATTGGGGTCATAAGTTTCTTCAGCCGAAGCGGTAAAAATTTGTGCTGGTAACAAACTAAACAACATCATTACCGACAAAATCATCGCTAACAGCTTTTTCGAAAGATTTTTCATACTTTTCCTCCTGTTCGTATATTAAAATAGTTATGATTTTAAACTTCAAAAATTATTTTTCCAAGCTTAATTTTTTTATTCTGATAAGGTCAAGAATATTAAGCTTGCCATCATCGTTAAGGTCAACCACTGTTGTGTAAACATTGTCAGGCAACTCATCAACCTTTAACATAATTCTTCTAAGCTTTACAAGGTCAAGTGCATCGAAATCACCATCGCCGTCAATATCAGGCATAGCTATAATTTCTATCGCAACAGTTTCCGCTTCACCGCAAACCGAGCAAGTATGAGTTTTGCTACCCTCTTGCGAATAAGTCGGCTCGGTTGTGATTTTTCCGTCATCCCAAGTGTGACCTGTAGCTTCGGTTTCATCAGCAACATAGCTGTGACTGCAATTTGCACAGGTATATGTTGTATAGCCTGCTGTTTCACAAGTAGGCTCAGTTACAACTGCATTATAGCTGTGACCAGTAGCAGAATCTCCGTCAACTACATAGCTATAACCACAAGTACAAGTATAAGTGGTACAACCATTTTCTGTACAAGTAGGTGCAGTTACAGTATCTGTAATTGTGTGATTATTATTATCCCATCTGCCATGTTCACTATTATAAATATAGGTAGTTTCACCTGTAGCAGTTGAGGTTTCTGTATAGCTTCCGTCTGCATTCTTAGCCTTCGCTGAAGTAATTGGTATTGCTATATTTGATTCGGCAGTATAATTAGCACCTTGTATAAATTGATATGTAACAGTCTGTGTGCCGGGAACTGTGATGACTTTACCGTTACCTGTACTGAAAATATTGGCACCGCCTGCTGTGGTATATACATATCCGGCAGAGGCATCAACTATACCGTCAACCTGAATTTTTGCGTCAACTAAATCAGCTTCGGTTCTTGTATAGGTTCTGCTTGGTGCATAATTAAGCGGAAGGAATTTGTGAACTCCGCTTACACTTCCTATTTTTCCATATATATATGTACCCCATTCGTCAGCGTCGTATGCATAAATATTAACACCGCTTCCTAAGGTACAGGTTGCATCCTCACGAATAATTATTTCAGAACCCGGCAACAAAGCAATATCTTGATTCATAGTGACTGTGCCACTGTTTGCAATAACCGTGAGATTACTTGTAATAGGTAATTCATAATCAGCAGTATTGATATTAACAGTTTGACCCGCTAAATCAGTAGCCCAATTTCCAATTTTGATCGTAATCGGAGAAACTGAAAATGTACCATTTGCTTCAATTATAAGTCGGTCAGTTGAACCGTCATATCTCTTTGTAACATAGCCTTCCGCTATGGTAAACATAGCATCACTTGAACCAATAAATGTAATATCTTCTGTAAAATCCTGAGATGCAATTGTAAGAGAGGTAACAGTTTTTTCAATGGCACCGGCATAAAGCGTTAGCGGAACTTCGATATTCTGAACGTAGTATTGTGAAAAAAGGAACACTCCGTATTCTTTTTCCATATCAGTAGAAATAGAACCTCCGCGGAAATCTCTGAATTGGAAATATTCGTAAATAGTAGCACCGCTATTAGCCACAACAGAACCGTCGCCTATAATATAACCCCAAGCATAAAGCGAAGCTCCATTGTTTACAGTTATATTACTGCCGGTTGCCATATTAATACAACCATAGGCTCCACTGTTTTCACAGCCGTAACCGGAACCTTGAGCTTCCCTGTGCTTTGCAGAAAGGCTTATAGCACCATTTACTGTTATATTAGCACCGCTTGCCATTTTAAGTGTGCGGTAAGGTGTGGGTGTGATATTTGTTGTTCCTTCATCATGTTCAGGTTCGGTTGTATATAATGTGTGTGCTGAATCAAAAGGAATAAGCAATGTTACACCCGCGGGAATAGTATAATTACCTGCAGGCAATGTAGCGCTTGCCATCAAAACAATGGTTTTGTTTGTTGAAGATGCGGCAAAGGCACAGGCTTTACTAAAATCATCAAACAAATAATCCTTATTGTTAGCATAAAAATATGGCTTGGAAGTAGAGCTGTTTGAGAAAACCGCTTCAAGCGCAATATCATTCGCAACGGTCATGCCGTATGTTGCACTTGAAGATAAAATCTCGCGTGTATCTGCATTTACCCAAGCGTAAAAGCTATATCCCGAAGCCGCAGTTGCCACAACAGAAAGCTCACTGTCCTCAACTGCTACCGATCCTCCGTTTGCAACAGAAGTTCCTTCTGCAACAACACTACCGCCATTAGAATCAAAATACACCGTTGCATTTGCTGTAGCAGAAGCCGCCTTGTAAACAAAATTACTAAGTGTCAAGGTCGCAGTATTACTTGACCAAGCCTTTTTACCTGTAATCGACATTGTAACGGTTCCACCCGCAGCCAAATCGACCGATTTGCTGCCTGTTGCACTACTCTCGGAAAAACTACTGTAATTTGAAGCTGAATAATCAAAAGAAACAGTAGCAGCCGTGTCCCCTGCATTTGTGATGGTTATTGTATTAATTGTTTGGCTTAATAAACCACCCTTTGCAGTTACTGTTACAGTATTGCCTGAAGCAGTAGTACTACTTGCAGTATCTGTAATAGAAATTTTACCATCTGAAACACTAACTGTACTTCCGGCAAATACTTGCATAGGCATTAAAGACAATACCATTACAAGCGCAAGTAAAATCGGAAAAATGCGCTTTGAAAATTTCTTAACCATAAGAATATCTCCTTTTAATTGTTTTTATATATGTAAAACTGAATATTAAACCGTGTAAAAACTTATTCATTAATAGGAAAAAATTCTGTATTTTTTCTATACGACAAATCAATATACGGCAAAGCTAATATAAAGTAAATCATAAATGCACAATCTAGTCGCATTGAAGCATCATAAATAGTGAATACACAAGCCAACACAGAAGTAATCATTGCCATTTGGCAGAATATAGGATTCGCTCTGTTTTTCTTTAAATAATTGTATGA
This sequence comes from Acutalibacteraceae bacterium, assembly GCA_045593535.1. Classification (GTDB taxonomy): domain Bacteria; phylum Bacillota; class Clostridia; order Oscillospirales; family Acutalibacteraceae; genus UBA737. The sequence goes on along the minus strand of JAZNWW010000040.1, from coordinate 54,686 downwards.
AACCACAAAAGAAATAATATAAAAAGAAAAATGTAATATTAAACCTGTATACCCCAATTCCAAAAATAAAAACGCCGTCGAAAACCAATTGTAATTTAAAAATGAATACGACTCATAAAATGGAGTATTCAACAACTCTATTGATGACAAATCACAATTACCAAGTCCTAAACCAAACCATTTTTCAGCATCAGTTTCAAGTATATTTCTTGAAATTACTGGAATAGCCGTTAAACGATTCAAGTCATCAGCAGAAGAATATCCAGATAATTTGGAAGCGTTTAAAATAGTATCAAGATTAAAAAACTTAGAAAAACTAGGAAAAAAATTAAACAACAAAATTAAACCTAATTGTAAAAATATAACTGAAATTATCATTATTAAAAGCTTGCGCCAAGTGAAATGAGTTACTAAAAACGCAATAAAGAAAATAATGACAAATTCTATAAAAAAGAACTTAAGTTCTGCCATAGCAGCAACTATCATTGTTGCTAAACATTTAAAAACCACCCACAAAAGTCTTTCTTTTTTATTTATAAAGTATATAACAGATTTAGTTATTATCACACAGAAAAAAACATTTACATAGGCGTTACAACCTTTAGTAACACCAAAAATTCCACCCAAAAAGTCTTGCCTATAATCCAAAAATATAAATTGAAATATGCATACGGCAAAATTTATCCAAAACACCACGTCTAAAGATTTTAGCATTCTTTCAGTATCGTATTCACTAAGAAAAAAAACAAAAAACAAAAAGACAAAATAATATCTAAAATTATTTCTAAATCCCCAATAAAAATAGAAAATAGACTGATAGTTAAAAACATAGTTTATCAACACATACGAAATAAAAATCATTAAAAATATTATAGCCCAATTGTTTTTTTGAGTGGAAATAATTTTACGATTTATAACCAAGAAAAACAATAATAAAATAATCGCAACATCAGGTATAAAACGAACAATATCCGGCAATTTAAAAAATTCAATTAAAGTGCCAAACAAAAATGGGAGAAAGAAAATAAGTAAAACCAACCACTCATAAGTAGAGCGTTTTTTTATATATATCTTACCTTTGGATAAACTTGACATTAAAACTATCACCTGACTTCCAGTGCATCACTTACTCTTCTTCACCTTGCGGTGAAGTATAAACATTGAAATAGGATAAACTCGGTATTTTACAGTCAACAAAAATACTCTAATTCGTAAATTTTCTTTTTTTAAAACATTAAACTTCAAAGTGCTTCTGAAAACCTTATCATTAAAAATTTCATAAATCAACATTCTTTTTTCTTTTTTTGATAATTTCAAAAATTCAATTTCCTTCATAAACGAAATTGAATATATCTGATACCTTGCCATAATATATGAAATAATATTTTCGTCTAAAGCATTTTCTTTTATATATTCAGTACATTTTTTAAGAAATATATTATTTCTGTACTGATTATTGCAATTATATGTATGCGAAAAAGAAGTTTGTCGCTCACAATAGTAATAAAAATATTCTGGCACTATAGATAATTTTGAGATTTTTGAAAAAAGCTTTAATATAAAATAAGCATCTTCCGATAAAAGTTCCCTCTCTGATTCAAAAAGCAAATTATTATTTCGTAATACTTTGAGATTAAACATTTTACTACAACAACTAATCCCAAAACCACATTGATGTGAAAACATTTGAGGAAGAATGTAAGATTGTATTTCTTCTGTTTTAAAAGTAGTTTGTTTTGGAAAGAACTCAACAATTCTTTCGTCTCCGTTTTCTAAAACTTCTTTTCTGCCAAAAATAACTACGTCAGATTTGTTTTGGATTGCGTTTTTAACACATTTTTTAACTGTATTACAATCAATATAGTCGTCACTGTCAAAAAAGAAAATATATTCGCCAACCGCTTTTTCTATTCCGCTGTTACGTGCTAATCCCGCACCCGCATTTTCTTTATGAATAACAGTTATTCTATTATCTTTGGTACACCATTCATCGCAAATAAATGATGAGTTATCAGTCGAACCGTCATCAACAAGAATAATTTCGAGATTTTTATATGTCTGATTCACAATGCTTTCAATGCATCTGTTTAAATAATTTTCAACATTGTAAATTGGTACCACAACAGATACTAACGGCATTTCCATATATAAATCTCCTAAATTTAAGGCATTAAAATTTTTGATACTGCGTTATTCCAATCATAACAAAGGACTGAATTTCGAGAATTAAATTCTTTTTGTAATAACACATCATTGATTAAATGGTTGATTTTTTCACTATCAAAATCATCTATGAAATAAAAATTTTCTTTACCGGCAAATTGCTTCATTTCACCATAATCGGTTGTTATAACGGGTAAATTACAAGCTGCTGCCTCCATACAAGAAAGCGGAATATCTATACAATGGCCGTCTTCTACAACAGGGAAAAAATAAATATCTGACAATTGGTAGATTTCTTCAATATTTTTAATGTAGTCATCAATCAACTTAATGTTCTCACGAGACAAGAGTTTTTGCTTTAATTTGAAATCTTGCTCATTTTTTGTTAGGGTACTTGTAACTAATAAAACATAGTGTTCAGAAGAAATATTTATAAGTTTATCAATATTTCTTCCATAGTTCAAATGTCCGACATGAAGAATTACTTTTTTATCAGCCGGAATATTGTATTTTTTTCTCAAGTCATACTTCGTATCACTCGTTACAGGAACAAATTTATCGGTATCAACACCACATTTTAAATACTCGATTTGTTTTGTGGGGAAAATTTTTGAATAATGTTCAGCCACTTCGTTTGAAAAAACAATGTAATGAATTTTTTTAAAAGAAAGTAACAACTTCGAAAGCTTGCTAAAATTTTGTTTCATCGTTATGACAATTCGAATTGCTTTTTTAGTGAAAAGAGATAAAATAAAAACTCTAACCGCCATAGGCAATGAGCGCGTTGGGAAAGGTATATATAAGATTTCTTGATTTTTATTTCTCAAATACTTTAAGAACTTAAAATTCAAAAAAAACTTATTTGTTTTGTAGTAAACTTCAGATAAATCAGTTTTTCTTTGATACGCAACAACTTTTGTATCTGCATTTTTTTGTTTAATTCTCTTTATTAAACTATTGGCAAGCTTTAAGCAACCCTCATCGGCAGTTTCAGTCAAACAATTTGATAAAATTATCATTTTTTGTTCCCTCAAAATGTTTTTTTACAACCTTCGCAAGTAGAACAAGCATCTAACTGCTCCTTTGTCACCTTGCCGTCACGAAAATCCCTTACGATTTTATTTTCATACATAGAGTATTTTTTCTTTTTAAAGAAGAAAAGGAATTTGTGCTTTAAAACCCAGAAGAAAGGCTTGTGTATATACTTGTGCATAGCCGGTGAAACCGAGCCTATCATCCAACAGTTTCTATCACACGCACGTACTTTTTTACGCACGTTTTCGGCTTCCTCGCTGTTCCAAAGCTCCTCAAAGGTTTGAGTATTAAGATTACCCATAACCTGTTTTTCTTTTGTTCCGTTACAAGGCATTACGTCACCATACGGGTCAATGAAAAAAGTGTCAAAGCTCATATCACAAGGAAGGAGTCGTTTTTGACTGAAAATATAATTTATAAGTCCGTGATTAAAATAGGCCCTGAACCATTTTTTAGGACTGTTCGATTTCAGCAATTCGTTTACCAAAGCTTCAAAATGGGAAGCTACCATAAGTCTGTCTTTAATAATATTATTAGACTCAACAAAGTAGAAACTGTTATGGAGTGACGCTGTCGCAAACTCCATATTCATTTCATTTGAAAGGTCATATAAAGGCACCAAGTCGGGTGCGTTTTTATCCTGCACAGTCATACCGAAGCCGACATCCTGCATACCCATTTCCTTTAAGGTCTTAAGGGTGGTGTAGCCTTTGTTAAAACCGTCATCGAGACCTCTTATCTCGTTGTTTGTTTGCTCCAAGCCCTCTATTGAAATGCGAATACCAACCTGCGGAAATTCCTTACATAAATCAACTATTTTTTCAGTGAAAAATCCATTAGTTGAAATTACAATTCTATCACTTTTTTTGTAAAGCTCACGTACAATTTCCTTTAAATCATCACGAATAAAAGGTTCTCCGCCGGTGATATTGGTAAAATACATCTGCGGTAGTTTTTTTATAGTTTCAATACTGATTTCTTCTTCCGGAAGTGAAGGAACCTTATATCTGTTACACATTGTGCACTTGGCATTACAACGATATGTAACAATTACTGTACCGTTTAACTTTTTTATCATAATAACCTTCTTTTTTAAGTACTAAAAATTGCTTAAATATTTTTTCGATATCTTTTCCCAAGTATAATTTTCCAAAACATTTTCTCGAGCCTCTGATGATGCTTTCTCAATAATTTCAGGTTTATTAATAACCTTTTCAACTATTTCACAAATACCATCATATCCGCAATTAAAACTACCCGCGCCAAAATTTAAAAAATTTTTTATACAAATTATTGCCGGTGTGCCTGTCGATAATGATTCAACAACCACAAGTCCAAAAGCCTCATATTTTGACACGAATATCGTAAGTTCCGCCATATTATATAATTCGTTAAGCTCTTCACCGGGTTTCGCAAGACCCAAATAAAAAACCTTTTCGGTTAAATCATTTTCTTTTATATAATTGTCGATTTCTGTTTTATAACTTTCTTCAATTATTCCGCCAACATATACAAAAACTAAATCGTCATATTTTTTAAATAAAGGTAATAATGATTCTATTGTACGCTTTTGACCTTTATTTTCACATACAGAACCAACTTGCAATATAATTTTATTATTGCTTAAAGCATACTTTTCTTTAACTTGGTCTATTTCGTGTTTACCTAATGGCTTATAAACATCTTCATTAACACCGTTGTTTACTTTAATTATCTTGTCCGCAATTATATTTAAATTTTGAACTGCATTACTTTTTGTTTGTTCGTTGAGTACAAAAACGCAATCTGCTTTTTTCATACACACGATTTCTTGAAAATATCTTTTCCTTAAAATTCTTTCGGCATCATCCCACTTTAAAGACCAATATCCATTATGGTTTGTGTACACAGTTTTAGCTTTTTTTCTGTATTTCGTGGGTACGAGCTTTAAAAAAAAGAACATATTATATTGATTATGAAAATGAAGTACTATTTTGTCATTCGTTTTTTTAAGGATTTTTTTTAATTTTCTTGCTAAAGCAAGAGAATAAACAACTCTTTTTAATTTATGAACTATACCAAGAGTAAGATCGGTTTTTGTGAAAATTTTAGGAACCTTAACTTCCAAGATTGGAAGATCTGTTTCTGCTCTATTTTGAGCTTTAATATCTATTATTTCAACATCCTGTCCGCTTTTAATAAAAGCCCTTGTAAGTTCTTCAACAACAATTTCAGTTGCTGCACCCATTTGAGCAGGAATTGGTGTATAACCGGTTCCTATTTCGTAAATTTTCATAAATACTATTCTCCGTAATAATGTATTATTTTCTCGTAATAGGTTTGTGGTGTTTCAAAAACAATATCTTTGCAGTTTTTTGTAAAAGTTTCAAGTTTTTTAGGAGTATAAAGTAAAGTTTTAAGTTTTTCTTCTAAATCATCAGGATTTCCGGCTTCAAACAATAACCCAGTTTTATCCTCTTGGATAAGTTCTGGAATTCCACCCATACGTGAAGCGATTACAGGTGTTTTGTATATTTGAGACTCAATTACAGAAAAAGGACAATTTTCATACCACTGGGACGGATAAATAGTGCACAATGCGTTTGAAATCAAGGTTTTAAGTTCATCGCCTGTTTTGAAACCAACATACTCTGCATTGTCAACTTTTGCAATTTCTTTTTCTGCCAGACCATAACCCGCAAAAAGAAACTTAACTTGAGGCATACGTTTTGCAACTTCCAACAAAGTAAGTGTCCCTTTATCGCGAGAAAGATGTCCAAATTCTAAAACATAATCGTTTTTCTCTACATCATCAATTTTTTGTGGCTCAATAAAATTATGTATAGCCACAGTTTTATTTGAAAACCGTGCTTGTGTATCAAGTTTTTCCTTTAAAAAATTCGAAGGACATATAATTGTATCAATATAGTTGTATGCTTTGTTGAATTTCCAAAAATAAGCATCGAGCATTGCAAGAAAACTCTTTGCCCTTGAATTTTTCATACATTTTTTACGTACACAATGAATATAATTGCCGCCTAAACATTTTTCGCACACATTAATATCAGCATCAAACAAACCATGACTTGGACAAACGAGCTGATAATCATGAGCGGTATAAATAATTTTAACAGTGCGACCTGTCTCTTTACGATATTTTTCTATCGCAAGAATAATACTTGGAGTTAAGTGAAACTGAATATTATTAAAATGAACTACATCAGGCTGAAAATCATATAAAACCGTGCTTATCTTTTTCTTTGCTTCTGCAGAATAAATAATACGAAAAGGTGCAGTAAGATTTTTTAAAACACCTTCATTAAAATCTATATCAGATACATATTCGCCTAGTTTGTTACCTACAATATTTTTTGAATTTTCCATTCCAAAATATTGAACTGAGTGACCATGTTTTTTTAATGTTTCTCCAAGTTTGAAAACATAGGTCTCGGCCCCGCCTTTCTGATACAAAAACTTATTTACGAGCAAAATTTTCATTTTTTTCTTCCCTTATGGGTTTGATTTTTTGCGGAATATTATATAGCAAAAGTGTTTTTTCGACTACATTATCCCAATTATATTTATCTAAAACGTAATCTGCGCTTTTTTTCTTGAACTCATCTACAATTTGAGGATTTTTGAGTAAAAATTCTATTTTTGTCCTCAAATCATTGACATTGCTTTTTTTAAAGGTAACACCATATTCGCCCAATACCTGAGCACATTCATCAATATCAGAGGTAAGGCAACAATTACCAAAGCTTAATGCTTCCAAAAGACTAAGCGGCATTCCTTCTAAATCGGATGGTAATACATACAAATATGTATTACTATAAAGCTCTTCTAAAAGCCTGCCCTCGACAAAGCCGGTGAAAATAATTCTGTCATCCGTTTTTGCGCTATCACGTAATGCGTTATAAAATTCATCGGTATCAGAAGCGCCGCCTGCAATTACAAGCTTTTTGTCGGTATTTATCTTTTTAAAAGCATCAACCAAATAAGTAAGTCCCTTTTCGGGAACGATTCTTCCCAAAAAAAGAACATATTCATCTTTTTCAATGCCGAATTTTTGCGTTATCAAGTCGGCTTTTTTGATTTCAGGCTTTGAGACACCATTTTCAATAAAAGTGGTTTCTCTACCATAAGTATTCAAAAAATAATCTTTAACATCTTGACTTAAAACGATGATTTCATCCGCAAACTTTGCCGCACATTTTTCACCGAATTTTATATACATACCGGCGAATTTTCCCCATTTAGCACGTTTATGATCAAGTCCGTGAATAGTTGCTATACATCTTTTCCTGAAAAGCTTTACAAGCCAAAGCATAGCACAAGGGCCTTCGGCGTGAAAATGTACAACATCATATCTTGAAAAAGCGGCTCTTATACTTGCAAAGAAGGAAGAAGACATAGCGGCTAAGCCGCCTTTGTCTATTGTGAAAACTTTTTTGATTTTCACACCGTTAAATTCTTTCAAGGTGGCTGCCGAATCAAACTCTTTTCCGCTTACGTGATGACCACGCCTATTATAGCAGGTAACAGACACGCCTTTAGCTGCCATTCTTTTTGAAAGCTCTTCTACAACAATTTCTACTCCGCCCTCACGGGAAGGAATGCGCTTGTGACCAAGCATTGCAACCCTTATTTCTTTATTTGAAGAGGACATTTATATCCCCTCCATACCAAAAACCACTCGAACAGTAGCAAACAAAATTTTTGTATCCGTCTTTATACTTTGGTCATTTATGTATTTTAAGTCACATTCAAGCCACTCATCAAAGGAAAGACTGTTTCTTTGCGGTTTAGTCTGCCAATAACAAGTCATTCCCGGCTTTATTGATAGGCGTGCGAGCTGTTTCTCGTTATACATTTCAACCTCTCTTGGAAGCGGAGGTCGAGGTCCCACCAAGGACATATTCCCTATCAAAACATTTAATAACTGCGGTAATTCATCAATACTCGAACGGCGAATAAATCTACCGAATCTTGTAATTCTCGGGTCATTTTCCATTTTGAAAGCCGGGCCTTTCATTTCGTTTTGTGAAAGAAGTGTTTCCAGCTTGTCCTCGGCATTGGGAATCATCGAACGAAACTTATAAAATCTAAATTCCTTTCCGCCCTTGCCTACTCGTTTTTGAACAAAAACAGGGGATGCGCCGGGCGAATCAATAATAATTATAAGCGAGATTATAAGCATTGGGAGCAAAAGTATAATAAGTCCTAAAAATGATAGTGCTATATCTGCTGCACGCTTGAACACCAAGTAGGATGTTTTATTATTAACTTTTATGTTTTCTGATACATTTACTTTGGCAATAATAAAATCATCCCCTTTCAAGTGCTGATAAAATACTGTTTTACTCGTAGAAATTATCTACAAGTACCTTTTGTATTGAATCTTCGTTAGGATAAAATTCAATAAATACTTCGCCCTTTTGATTTTCGCCTTCTATCTCACAAATATCTTGGAATTTGTAAGTTGAAAGCTTTTCAAAAAGTGTTTCAAGTCTTGCGGTATTACAGTCTGAAACGGTATATTCTGACAACTTTAAAGCCGCAGAAGAAATGAATTTCTCATCATTTTGAGCTTTTTCCAAAGCAATATCATATAAAGCGTTTATATATTGGCGTTGTCTTATCATACGGGTACTGTTTGTACTGTCCTCAAGTCCATAACGTGAACGAACATAATGGAAAGCCTGCTCCCCGTTAAGTTTGATGGTTTCGCCCTCAATAAGAGTGTCATCAACACCCGAAAAATCATCAAGTATTTCGAGCTCAACACCGCCGACAAAATCATTAAATACAGGAACTGCATCCATCGTAACCGAAATATAGTGGTCTATTTTTAGTCCCATTAAAAGCCTTGATAACGCCCTTGAGGTGTTGCCGCAGCTAACCTCCTTACCGTTACCGTAGGTATGTGCCAATGCAATTTGCTTATTAACCGTAGCGACAATATCGCCTGATACACCCAGGACATCCATCTTAACCATTGTGTCACGGTTTATATGAATCGCATTAACTGTCTGATTTTTATTATCTATCGCAAGTAAAAGCAGAAAGTCTGCCTGCATTGTATTATTGTATGAATCGGTGTAATCCTCTTCAGTTTTGTCAAGACCTAAAACCAAAAAAGTTTCAATATCCTTTTTGAGTGAATATTCTTTTCCCTCGTACTGAAGTATCTGCGGCAAACCGAGCCTTCCAATTTCAGCAGCATCTTGAGATTCATCATTATTACCGTGGGTGTTTTCCCAAACCTTACTTGCAATAATAAAACCTATACATAAAATAGCCAGAGAAAGTATAACTGCAATAACTTTTAGGAGAAGATTACTGTTTTGTGCCTTTCTCATAAGCCGACCTATGCTTTCTTTCTTCTGAAGATAAAGAACAAGGTTGTGCCGAGAGCGATAACGCAAACAACTAAAATTACAACCCACATAGTGATATTGGAGTTGTCACCTGTTTGAGGCGAAGAAGTTGCCTTTGTAGTGTCAACCACAATAGCTAAAGGTGAATAATCATCAATATCAAGTCTGAAAGTAAGGGCTGTGCCATCACGAACAACCTTTGCGCCCTTAATCATTTCCCAACCGTTATCGGTAAGGTGAAGAAGTGCTACAAAGTCAGCGAGAGTATCAGCATTAAGGGTAATTGTGAAATAACCGTGTTCATCGTGTTCATCACAACCTACATAGCTGAGAGTAAATAAATCGCTAACCTTCAAATTTTCTGTATTGATATTGTTTTCTTTGCAATAATCCTCTAACTCATCGGACAAATCAGAAATGTCAAGAGCATCGGAAATCTGGTCATAAGCCTCTTCCATCTTATTCTTAATATCATCAGGTAATTTGTCACGTTCGGAATAAGGTGTAACTATGACATCTGCTGTGCAGTCCTCATCCTCATTCTTTGTCTCATCCTCTACAATCTCGGGAGCAGGGTTTAACGAAGGGCTCTCAACAAAACCTGCAGCAAGACTTGTAAAGCTCATACTCAGTGCTAAAACCAACACCATAAATAATGCTAAAAACTTTTTCATTTGAATTTCTTCCTTTCAAAAAGAATATTATTTCACGAAAATATTCCATTTCCGTAACTTATAAAATCATTTACAAACTCTTTTCCGAGCTTGTTCTTGATAACCTCAACCGCTTCAGCAAGATTAGGCGGTCGAGATGTTAAATTGTGGCAGTCAGACCCTAAAAACTGAACCATTTGGTTTTTAAGATTTTTAATCGCCTTTTTTCGAGAAAAGAAACTTAAAAAATCATTTGCGTTCATTTGGGCTAACATACCGTTTGCAAAAAGCATATCCATTTTTGTTTTGTCTTGAAAAGGCAAATATCTTTCGATATGCGGTATTACTACTGTGAATTTTCCACTCAAGCAAAGTGATAAAAGCTCATCAAAGGAAAATCTTGACCATTTTGAGAAGGGCATTTCCAAAAGTAAAAGATCAGTTCCCTTAATACAAAGCTTATCTAAATGTTCAAAAGAGGAAATCGAGTCATAATATCTGACTTCTGCTCCTAAAACAATTTCGGGAAAGTCTTCTTTTAAATGCGGTTTTAGTTTTTCGTATGCTTCTTCTCTTTTTTTGAAAAACTCATCAATTGAATTTTCGTTTGCGTAAAAATGCGGAGTAGCTATCACTCGCTTAATCCCGGAGCTTGCCATTTTTTCAAGCATTTTAATACTTTCCTCAACACTTCGGCTTCCATCATCAATTTCGGGAAGTATGTGTGTATGAAAATCAGTCATTACAGGATACTTCCTTTCAAGCTATCTTCCGCTGTTGTATTGAGAATAATATTTGTAATAGCGTTTGTACTTGTATCTGCTGTAATAGCGTTTTCCAACGTTTGTTTCGTTCATAACACATCCAAGTACTTTAACATTTGAAAGCTTTAGCTGTCTTATGCAGTTTTCAAGCTCCTTCTTTTCAGTATATTCCTCACGAATTACAACTATCATTCCGGAAATGAACTGTGAAATCGCCAACGCATCAGACACCAAATTCACAGGAGGCAGGTCGATTATTATATAATCAAAAATCTCTCGCAGTCTTTCAATCAAATTTCCCATACGTTGTGAGCCCAAAAGTTCTGACGGATTGGGAGGTAAAACACCCGCCGGCATTATGTACCAATTATTGTAGCTTTGGAAATTAAACTCGGTTAAAGCATTTATACCGCCTTTTAGAATGTCAGTAAGTCCGGGAGTAGCTTCTATATTCATCTTTTTTGCAATTGAAGGAATACGAAGGTCACCATCAATCACCAATACCTTTTTGCCGCTTTCCGCTAAAACGTAGGAAAGGTTTATAGATGTTGTGCTCTTTCCTTCGCCACGCATTGAGCTTGTAACGCCGATTACGGGACATTTCTCATCCTCGGGTAAAGTAAAGGAAAGATTTGTACGAAGAAGCTTGTATTGCTCTTTAGCAGTAAATTCCAGATTCTTGTGCAATGTTTTCTGATTAACTATTGTTGGATTAAAAGAAATTTTTCTCGCCATTTTTACTCACCCTCCTTACTCATTGGTACTCGAATATTTTTTATAATATCCGTATTTTCTGGTTCCGTTTTCAACAAGATTAGGTATCTTTGCCAAAATCGGATAATCGTAATTTTTGATTATATATTCTTCATCGTGAATTGTATTATCAAGCATTGCATAAATCACAAGATAAATAAGCGAAACTAAAGCGCCCAAAACAAAACCGACCACTGTATATTTGGTAACACTTGGAGCTATCTTTTGATTATTTACAACCGCCGAGTCAACAACCTCCATTGAGCTTCCTTCTACTATTTCGGAAATTCTTTGAGGTAAAATTTTGGCAATTCCGTTTGCAATAACTTGAGCATCCCTTGCATTTTCGCAGACAACCGTAACTCCCATAACCTCAGTTTCGTTTACAGGCTCTGCTTCAATCATTTCGGATAATTCTTCCCAAGTGTAATCAAGGCCTGTTTCATCAATTACTCTTTCAAGTGTTGTACGGTTTTTAAGAATAACGGTATAGGTTTTAACAAGACTTTGTGCCGCACTGATTTCAGAAGAACTAATACTAAAACCAATATCACTCACAGAAAACGAACTGTTATTAACATAAAGCATAATCGATGAAGAGTATGTCGGAGCGATAGCAAATGCCGCAATTGAGAATCCGATAGCCGCCGCTATAACACTTGAAATAATAACAAGCCATATTTTTTTCCAAACAATTTTTACAATATGTGCCAAATCAACCACATAGTATTCACTTTTAATCTTTTCTTGATTTTCCATTACTTTGCAACTCCTTAAAACTCTATACAAAACTTATCCTTTAAAAAATCATAATCTCTCGTATCAAATATCAAAGGATAAAGAAAAATATGTAAAATCGGAACAATTCTACCTATAGGGCATAATTATTCATATATATAATACACTATACAAGTGTAAAAGTCAAGTTGAAATGACCGACAAAAAGCGACAAAAAATGGCGTATAAAGCGCCAAAAATTGTTATTCGGTTTTTTTGCATTATATATTGGTTTGAAACTTAAAAACGCCCTGCTTCTCTTTGCGAAAAACAAGGCGTTTTTTGAATACTTTATTTACTTGTCCAAATGATATTCCATACCGAGCATTTTATATTTTGCTCCTGCTACCGAATTATAGGGGATTTTTTCCCAATCGCTATCCCCTATTATCTCCTCGATTTTTTCGAGATTTTCTTTTGTATCTGTTATGTCAGGAATCAGCGGAGTTCTGATTAAATAAGGCTTTTTCGACTCTTTTAAATAGCGAAAATTTTTGAGTATTACATCGTTTTTTACGCCTGTGTATTTTTGATGAAGTGAACTGTCGGCAAGCTTGATATCCATAATCACAAAATCGAGCTTATCGATGATTTTTTTAAAAATTTCTTCACTAGCATATCCGCTTGTCTCAATAGATGTGTGAATACCCCTTAAATTGTCGAGAACATCCGACAAAAATTCGTGCTGCATAAGTGGTTCGCCGCCCGAAAATGTAACGCCGCCAAAGGTGTCGCCCATTGTATCTTGGTATTCACTTAAAATATTAGAAAGCTCATCAACAGAATAGCTTTTACCCGAGATTGTCAAGCAGTTGCAGGGGCATCTGTAAATACATCTACCGAAAGAGTGACATTCCTCGTGTTCACATTCCACCTTGCAAGCATCACACTTCAAACAGCGATTTTCCTTGTACATAACCTGCGGTTCTGAAGATAAGCCCTCAGGATTATGACACCAAATACAGCGCAAAGGACAACCTTTTAAAAACACGGTTGTTCTGATTCCGGGACCATCGTGAACCGCCATTTCTTTTATATCAAAAATAATGCCGTTTTTCATTAAAATTACTCCTTTACGACAAAAACGGAGTCAATACCGTAATATTTAAAGCAGGCTACAGCTTGAGTTGAAATTTCTTCGCCCAAAACCGCAACGCAAACTGCGGGCGGACAGTTTACAGCAAGGTCGGCCAAAACCTTGCCAACAGCTTTTTCTACAGGATTTTTTTCTCTTTTCATAAATAATGTTTTTGCGGGAGAAATCGCTTTGTTAAGCGGTTTTACGGTGGGTGACGGTGTCAAAATTTCCTCTAATTTCGGAAGAGTTAAAAGCTCTTTTTCGAGCCTTTCGACACTTTCTATTTCGGTTTTTGAAGAGAACATAAAGGTTATAAAATCAGGGTCAAAAAACTCACAAAATATACCTTTTTTCTCTAAAATTTCAGCAATTTTAAAGCCAAAATATCCCGTTTTTTTAGTGGCAAGTGTGATTTTCAAAGGCTCTTGAGAAACATCAAAATAGCAGTGATTTTTAAGGTTTTCTTTGAGTATTTCAACCCTTGAAATCACCCTTTTCAAATCGCTTTTCAGGTCTTTTTCAATGTATAAATTTGCCCTGTCAAGCGACTGCAAAATAAGGTACGAGGGACTTGTAGATGCGAATAATGAGAGTGCATTTTCGGCATTTTCTTCGAAGAAATTTAGCGCATTTTTGCCGATATGAAGGTATCCGCCGCCCGTTAAAACAGGCAAGGTTTTATGTGCCGAATCACAGCACAAATCTGCGCCTAAATCGAGCGGGTGAAGGCTGTTTTCCAAGAATTTTAAATAGCTTCCGTGTGCATTATCAACAAGGAGCAAAACATCGTTTTCTTTGCAAATTTCGGCTATTTTTCTGATGTCAGCGAGCTTTCCTAAATAATCAGGCGAAGTGATAAAAAGCGCCACAGGTTTTAGCTTTTTCAACTCTTTTGCGAGTGCGAAAATATCGATTTCGAGTGACAAAATATTCTCTTTTGGATAAATCCACTCCACATCTATATCGAGTAAAGCCGAGGCTGTCACAAAGGATTTATGGGCGTTTCTGCCGGCTAAAATAAGCGGTTTTTTACCCATTTCCAATGCGTATTTTTTTGTCAGATAAAGCATTGCCCTGATAGACAGCGATGACCCTTCGGTTGAATAAAAAGAAGCCTTGCTGTCAAAAAGATATGAAGCGTTTTTCTCACTTTGCTTAATGATACCGTTAGCGCTATAAAGCACATCAGCGCCGGAAATTTCGGTTATATCAAGCGACTCTACGCCTAAATAGCCTTTACCCTTGTGACCGGGCATATGAAATCTCAAAGGAGCACTCTTTTCGTAATTTTTACAAAAATCGCAAATAGGTGTTTTCATACTACTTTCCTAACTTTTTTGAAACTTCGATAAAAATTGCACATTCCATTCGCTTTTTGAAAAGCTCACAACCGGGCTTGTATATACCTGTAATATCCCCTGTAGCGTGGTAAGCGTTGGCGGCGCAACCGCCCGAGCAATAAAGCTTTGCCCAGCAGTCACGACACTCCTCGTGTGCATAAACATTGCAGGAACGGAACTTGTCTTGACAGTCAGTATTTGTCACTCCGTCCCAAATATTACCAAGCAAGAATTTCTCATCGCCTACAAACTGATGACAGGGATAAAGGTCGCCCCAAGGGGTCACTGCCATATATTCAGTACCCGAACCACAGCCCGAAATTTTCTTATAAATGCAAGGACCGCCGCTCAAATCAATCATATAGTGATAGAAGGTAAAGGGGTTACCCTCTTTTTGCTTTTTAAGCATTAAATCTGCTAACTTTTCGTACTGCTCCATAACAATTTTAAGATCATCAGCTGTCAAAGCCGAAGGGTCCTCGGGAGCACAGACAACCGGCTCCATCGAAAGCTCTGTAAAGCCTAAATCGAGCATAGTTTCAATATCATTTAAAAAGTCGGGGTTTTCGTGTGTAAAGGTGCCACGCATATAGTACTCCTTACCGCCACGTGCCTTTACAAGCTCCTGAAACTTGGGAACAATTTTTTCCCAGCTACCCTGTCCGTTATAGTCAACTCTGTATTTATCGTGAATTTCTTTTCTTCCGTCAAGACTCAAAACCACGTTGCTCATTTCCTTGTTTGCAAAATCGATTACATCCTTGTCTATGAGCATTCCGTTTGTAGTGAGGGTGAAACGGAAGTTCTTGTTGTGTTTTCCTTCTATTTCTCTTGCATATTTCACAAGTTCCTTCACAACATCAAAGTTCATTAGTGGCTCGCCGCCGAAGAAATCAACCTCTAAATTACGGCGTGTACCCGAATTTTCAATCAGAAAATCGAGTGCTCTTTTGCCTGTTTCAAGGCTCATAACCGCACGCTCGCCCGAATATTTACCCTGACTTGCAAAGCAATATGCACAGTTGAGATTGCAGGTGTGAGCCACGTGCAGACAAAGCGCCTTTATGACATTTGAAGTCCGTGCCTTTAAATCACCCGCCATCGGCTCGAAAACATCTTTAGCAAACAGCTTTCCGCCATTTTTAAGAGCGAGTATCTCCTCATAGCACTCTTCGACTTCTTCTCCTGTCACAGAAGCATTATCCGAGTATTTAGAGAGGATAAATTCAATTATTTCCGCTTTTTCACGGTTTTCAAACATACCAATTATATCAAAGGCAATCTCATCAACTGCGTGAATTGCGCCCGAATATGTATCTACAACAATGTTTAATCCGCCTTGTTTATAACAATGTATCATTTAAAGTCTCCTTGATTTTGCAAAACATTAAGAGAAATGCCGCCATTTTAGGCGGCATTTTTAAAATTTATTACTTGTTTTCGTTTTCGCACTTTTGGTTTGCGATACCGCAGCTTGTTTTGCAAGCAGATTGGCAAGATGTTTGACACTCACCACAGCCACCGTTTTTAGCGCTTTCGCATAAATTGCGTGTTTCTAAAGTTTCAATGTGTTTCATTATATTTCCCCTCCGTACTGTATAATTCTTTTTCAAGTAGAATTATACCACGCAGAAAAATAAATGTCAACATTTAATAGCCTGCTAATTTTTCAAGATAAAAAAGGATCCCTCTGACGGGGGGGCTGGGTTTTGCGAAGCGAAATACTGAGGGAGAGATAACGACTACCCCTCCGTCACGGCAGAGCCGTACCACCTCCCCTGACAAGTGGAGGCGAGATTACGATGCATCTTTCAATTGCTTATTTGCCACACTTTGTGCGGTTTCGAGCATATTCTCTGCAAAAATGCCATAGCCTTTTGTTGGGTCATCGACAAGGACGTGGGTTACAGCACCGACGAGCTTTCCGTTTTGTATAATGGGCGAACCGCTCACGAGTGTGTCAATATAGGACCAACACAATTATAAATAACTTACCATTCTTTATCTTCGTAAGGGGTAGATTCAACGCCGTTGTCCTGTAATTTAGCAATCATGTGGTCGAGTTTGTCTTGCCACATCTTTTTAAACCATTTCGTATGACCGAACCATTTTACAATAGTAGGACTAATTACATAATATATTTTGATAAATGTTCTACCGTACCAAGTTTCAGAAAGAGTATAGTCACGATAACGACGAAGGGTCCAAACCTGAGGGCAATCATACGAACCGTATACACAAGTTGCAACATAGCAACCCCCACTATTCTTTTCAGGGAGAGTTGAAAATTTTTCACGATTTACATTTGGTGGATTATAATTATTTTCGTACTTTCTTATTTCCTTAACGCACTCAAGCATCCAATTATATTGTCGTTCTCTTTCTTTTTCTGAAATACAAAGGGACACTCTTTGACCTTTAGTAACATAAATAGCATTTAAAAAATCACATATTAAATTAACCCTATGCTTTAAACGTGAAATTCGTATGTTTATTTCCGTGGTGTGATTATTGTTCTCTTCAGGAATTGATAAATCTGTCAACATTATTGCTTGAATATACATATAAGCAGCAATATTATCACCGAAATAAGGGAAATCTGTTGCTGCTTCATTTATCATTTCATTGATTTCAACAACCTTTGCAAATAATTTATCTCTTTTTATAGCTTCTGATTCTTTATACACATCGTCTTTTAGTTCGATTGATTCATCTAAATAAACCAAAATATCAATAAAGCTCATATAGATTTTTTGATGTAGGCATAAATAACCATTGTAATATTTTACAAATTGTTTGAAAGAAGAATCCCTTGCATCTGCACCAATCTTATCAATATAATAATCCAAACTAGTTAATAAAAGTTCTTGTGCCATTTTGCATACTCTTGTAAAAATTAAATTTATTTTTTCCTCAACTTCATCATCATCAAATGATAAAATATACGTTGACAAACCATCGATCGAATCACATAACAAATCTATAATTTCTTTACATTCATCAGGACAAATAAAAATTTTATTTTCATCAAACTTCCCTGAAAACAAATTTTCAAGAATAATTGATTTTATAATACTTTCGATTTTAAATAGTACAACTTCCAACTCTTCTTCAAATTCAAGGGATTCCCATTCATCATAGTTTTCAGAATCAATATAATCAGAACATATTTTATACACTTCACCCCATTCGTTTTTTTGAGAAAATTCTTTTGCTTTTTTTAGCACGTTATCAGCCATTATTTATCCCTCCACTGTATAACCACATTTTTGACACTGATACATAACTTTCTTTTTGCCAAGGGCACCTGCTGCTAATCCAATAGGGCCAAGCAAAAAAGCACCTACTGCTGCCTTTCCACCACTAAAACCGCCTGTGCGTTCCCCCATTGCTCTTAAATAACCTACTCTGCATTTTGGACAAGGTTTAAAATTCAAATCTGCCATTTTCTTTTTCCTCCTAAAAATAAAAAGTGCGGCTACCGAAGTAACCGCACAAATAATACAAACTCCGATAACTTTTTGTTTAAGTTCTTATCTTTAACACAATTATATCGACAAAATATGCTAAAGTCAAGATAAATTCGTATCTTTAACATATTTGGAGATGATAATTGCATGAAGATTTATGATTACAACGGTAAGAAGAATATTTGCGGCGACAGAGTTCACGAAGCAAGGTGCAAATTAAGGTTAACTCAAAGTGATTTGGCAGCAAAACTACAAATCAATGGAATTATTATTGAGCGTGATAGTATCTCGCGTATAGAGATTGGAACACGATTTGTAGCAGACTATGAACTTCGTGAGTTATCAAGAATTTTAAAGGTTTCGGTAAATTGGTTATTAGGAATTGAATAATAAATATAAACCCCCAAGACGTCAAATTCGTCTTGGGGGTTTTTACGGACAGTCGTGGACACCTGTCCCTACAATATAGATTTATGATGCATTTTTTAATTTATTACTCTCTGCCACACTTTGAGCTGTTTCGAGCATATTTTCTGCAAAAATGCCATAGCCTTTTGTTGGGTCATCGACAAGCACGTGAGTTACAGCACCGATGAGCTTTCCGTTTTGTATAATGGGCGAACCGCTCATACCCTGAATTATTCCGCCTGTGACACCGAGTAAATCTTCATCCGTCACAGTCACAATCAAATTTTGAACCTTGGAGTGATACTCTGATTTTCTGACAGTTACAGTGCAATCATAATATTTCGGCTTTTTCCCTTCAACCGTACAATAAATCTGTGCTTTTCCGTTTTTCACCTCGTTTTTGAGGGCGACTTCAACCATATTAGAGGTATCAACCTGTGAAGTCTTTTTTGAATAAATACCATTTTCGCAATTAAGAACTATTTCACCGAGTGTCCTAAAACCGAACCTACCGCTAAGCTCACCGGGGTTTCCTGACTCGCCCTTTTTAAAAGCTATAATTTCGGCATCAACAATTTGTCCTGAATTTATTTCCATCAGCGTTTGGGTATCTTCATCCGAAATTCCGTGACCGAGTCCCGTTATAATATCATTTGCGGGGCTGTAAAAAGTAAGCATACCGATACCGGCACTGCTGTCCCTTATCCAAATTCCGATTTTATAGCTGTTTGTCTCGCTCGAAAAAACAGCACAACAATTTATATGGATTTTTTCATCGTTTCGCTTTATAACAAAGTGCATTTGTTTTCCATTTGAGGCCTCGACAATTTCGCTCAAATCCTCGTTTGTCGAGATTTCCTTTCCGTCAACAGACAATATATAATCCCCTACTTTTATTCCCGCTTTTTTTGCGGGGTTGATACTCCCCTCTTTGCTTTCAACCTCGGTCAAATCAATAACCAAAACACCCTCGGTATAAATTTTCATACCAAACGGAGTGCCAAGCAAGGCTACATATTTTTCATCCACCACTTCGACATGAGCTTTTTGAATAGGAATTATCCCAAACAGCTTGAGATTCACATCATATTCCTCACCTACTGTACTGCGAGAATTTTTAGCCGAAGCCTCAGTTCCTTCAAAGCTGACACTTATCGGTAAGCTTGTATTAAGGTTTATGTCATCGCCCTTTGTTATTTTTATTTCATCACCTATATATGACTCGAAATAAAACGCTAAAGCAAATACAGCGGTACTAAATATAAGCAGCACAAAAAAATTAAGCTTAATAAAAAAACGTGCAATTTTCATATAATCACCTGATTATATTTTGCACGTTTTCTAAAATTTTAATATTAACTTTTTTCGCTATCTGAACATCAAAATTCCTTTTTTGGAATTTTTTGAAAATGGCACGCAATCACTTGAGACGAGGACCGTCTCGTTTCCGATTACCTCGATTTCATCCCAAGCAATTATTATATCATCCTCTCTGCCAAAAAGTCCGAAAAACCGACTTTTACCAAGTATAACAAGGGACAAAATTTTTCCGTTTTCGGTATCAAATTCAACATCGCTGACAAAACCCAATACCGAACCGTTTTTGACAGAGACCACCTGTTTGTTTCTGAAATCATCAATTCTAACCTTCATATAATCACCTATTATGATTATATGTATAGTCATTTTGAAAAATTATTCTTCCTCTGTTATTTCACTTTTATCAGAAAAAACATTTTCATCTTCGGAGTCAAGCTCCTCCTCATCATAAACACCTAAATCCTTACGGCGCTCGATATCATCATCGGGATGCTCTTTATAATAAGGGTCGATTATAAACTTCTTGATTGCCGGGAAGGTGCAAAACTGAACCAAAAGCGCCTTGAAGCCGGGATAGGTCAATGTAAAGATTAAAAGCTCGAAAATAAGAGCTGTCGGCCAATAGGAGCCTGCCAAGAAAAGAATTGCTATGTAAATTGCCAAAACCAAGAGTAAAGTAAAGAAGCAAACTAAATTCATTTTAATATTTATAAAAACAAACTTAAAGCTGTTTTTGAGAATTTGCTTTATTGAAAACTTAAAGGTAATCATAAGTGTCCACATAAAGTAATTCATAAATGTCCAGACAAACATAGCAAAGAAAATTGCACCTAAATAAATTGTATTAAGAGTACTTTGTTTTGTAGAATTAAGGAACCAGGCATCAAATATCAAAATAACATAAACCAAAATATTTATAATACCAAGAATAAGTCCCTGTTTCCAATTTTTCTTTATTGTATCTTTAAAATCACTGACACCAAAGGAGTGCTTGTCACGAGCGATGTTTCTTGCGATATTGGTAATACCTGCTTGTGCCAAACCGTTAGTCAAAATCGGCAAAGAAATCAAAGCGTAAACCAAATTATTTACAAGCAACTTCCAGAAGTTTCTAAAGAAAAATTCAAAAAATCTAAACGGTCCTCTTTTTTGAGGTGCATCCTTCTCGATACCGGGACCTGCCTTTTCATAATTAAAGAAGCCGAACAAACCAGCCATATTTTTTCACCATTCCTATTTCTTTTTTTTATACAAAATTTTCTCGCCAATGGCTATATCCTTAAATCCTATGAGGTAAGAAACACCCGATATTATCGGAACAATCAGTCCTAAAAGTAACAAACCTACCATTCTTATAAACGATATGTCCAAAAATGCCTTTTCGCCTAAAAGAAGACTTGTAAATGAATAGATATGTGAATTTATAAACTCGATTAAATTAGTAGAAACATTTGTCCTTGTAATAAAACGCAGAACAAACAGCACTAAAACAAAGACTGCATACGGAATAATAGCTACCAGACCAATTTTAACACCTTTTAGCTTGTCCGCAGTTATATGGCCGAATCTCACAAGATTATTATCCTTTATGCCCTCTTTCCAAAGGAAAGAATAAATAAAGGCTATTAAAATCATAAGCGAAAAGAACTGTGAAGTAATTAAGAAAAATGTCTTGCCTGATTCTGTTATTTCGAGGATTTTTTGCTCGGTTACTGTATAGCCTTGTTCTTCAAATTTTGCCTTTTGAGTGTCCTCACCTTCTGAAAACAAATATTCATAAAGTAGTTCCTGACTTTCGCTTCCTTCCTTTATTCCGTATGCCTTGTAGCCAACCTGTTCTGTCATAAATCCGTTAGCTATAACATTAACAGAAATTACAATAAAAAAGGACATTATTGTAGCGATTACAACTTTTCCGTAAAGCTTGAAGCCAAGTTTGAAAATTCCTTTCATTTTAACATATCACCTTATTAACTAAATTATAATCATTATATGACAAAAATCAAAAAAAAGCAAGAAGTAACTGCGTTACTTCTCACTTTTAACAAAAATTTCATAAAATCAGATAAACTGCAATACCTACTACCGTAAAAAGACCTAAAAAAGAAATTAAAACAAGTGATATTTTTCTCATTTTAGAATTTTTTCTTTCATTTTTTCTCGGTGGATTTTTTGGAAAATTAAAGGCAAATCTTGAAGCGGCACGTTTTAACTGCTTTGAGCTTAAATTTCCAAACTCAGGAGCAACGTAAAACACTACCTTTTCAAAAATTTTACTGCCTGTATTGTTTACCTCGATTATTGTTTTGCTGACACCTTTTACCATAATACGCCTACCTTTTTGTTTCTCATAAAAGAGTTTTGACAACAAAAAGAGATATTATTCAGAAATTGGAAGTTTACATAAAAATGTGGATAACTCGGTGGAAAAGTTGGATAAATCCCTTGTTTTAGCGAAAAAGTTGTCCACTTATCCACCATTTTTTGCCGAAATGTGTCGATTTTATGTAAATCAGTAATATCTACCGTTTAAGAAAGCCACTGCCTTTTCAACCGCTTCAAGTGTGTCCTTGCTCTTTTCTTGTTTGTTTGCACGGTAATCATAAATTTTGCAATATTCCGAGATATTATCGTATAAATTTTTAGAATAATCTTTAGTAATGCGAGTAAGACTTTTTGCCATTTCGCTTCCGTAATGCTTCATTTTTTTCTTGTCAATACCGCTTATTAGCCGCTCATAATGTGGTAAACAAAAACACTCTTGTTTGTCAAAAAGCTCTCTAAAATCACGCTCGTTTTCATAGGTGCGATAAATTGTGTCTATCATACGTGAAATACCGTACTCTATTTTATCACAAATAAAGCATGAATCGGTGATTTTTGCAGCCTTTTCACCCTTTTTAGAAGATGAAATCAAAATATTTTTTGTCAAAACATTATTGTTTATCTCATCAATATGAGTTTGAAGCATCAGAGCCAATTGCAAACGACCTCTGCCTGAAAGCATTTGATTATAATGTTGCTCACAAAAGCCCACCTTGTTAGTCTCGATTCTGACATCAGGCTCCATCATTGCATCGCCTAAAATATATTCGACAATTCTCTTTTCGACAGTATCACGCATTCTGCATATAGGGCACCCGTCAACCTCTTCAAAAACCTCACTGACAGGTATGGTACAAATATCGTCTCTCATAAACGCAACTCCCGATTTTTTTATTTACATTTTAACACAAAAAGTTTATAATAACAAGTGATAAGAGTCTTAATTTGGTGGTGATTTTTTGTTTAAAGCTGTGTATGAAGAAAACTGTGTTAAGGTTTTTGGTGTTGACACGCTCTCACTTTCTCAAACCCTCGACTGTGGTCAAGCTTTTCGTTGGAGCGAAACAGAAAACGGTATTTGGCAAGGTGTAGCTTTCGGCAAGCTTTTAAAACTTCAGATTGATACCGATGGTACTCTTGTTCTTTTTGATACAACAAAAGAGGATTTTTTAAATATTTGGTGCGATTATTTTGATTTAAAGAGAAATTATCTCGAAATAATTGAAAAAATCAGCGAAAACGAATTACTTAAAACCGCCTCAAAATATGGCAGCGGTATCAGAATTTTAAATCAAGAGCCATGGGAAACACTATGCTCCTTCATCATTTCCCAAAACAACAATATCAAAAGAATAAAAGGTATTATTGATAGGCTTTGCGAAAATTTCGGAGATGATATGGGCGGGTATTTTTCCTTCCCGACTGCCGAAAAAATTGCCTCCTTAACTCTTGATGATTTGGCGATTTTGCGTTCGGGCTTTAGGGCAAAATATATTTTAGATGCTGCTCAAAAGGTTTCAAGCGGTGAGATTGATTTAAAAACATTAAAAGATTTACCTTATGCGACGGCACAAGCCGAGCTTATGAAAATCAAAGGTGTCGGACCAAAGGTTGCTGACTGTGCCCTGCTTTTTTCTCACAAGCACATTGAGGCCTTTCCAAAAGACGTCTGGATTAAAAGGGCAATGGAAAAGCTTTTTGGCGGTAATTTGCCTGACATAGCACTTCCCTTTGCCGGAATAGTCCAACAATATATTTTCTTTTACGCCAGAGAAACAAAGCTTAAAATTGATTAGCCGAATAAAAAGTCAAAAAAGCAGTCTTTTAAAAAGACTGCTTTTTGCTTTAAGCGCTTATTTTTGCAAAGGACTGTGCAATATTTAAAAGGTGGTCGCCGATACGCTCGAAATCGGTTAAAAGCTCGGAGTACAAAATACAAGCCTCCTCACTGCACTCGCCTTTTCTCATTCTTTCCAGATGCTTTTCTCTGTATGCTATGGTCAAATCATCGATTTTTTGTTCCGCCGCCGCAATATCGCCTAAAAGTTCGTTTTCAGTAGTTTTTTCTCCTAAAAGCTTTTCAAAGCTGTCAGAAAGAGTTTTTTGCATTAGCGCTATTTCACTCTTTGCAATATCAGAAAACTCGATTTTCTTTTCAGCAATCACCTTCGTATATCCGGCAATATTGACTGCATGGTCACCAACACGCTCCGCATTTCCGGAAATAAGGAAATATTGCTCCATATCAGCAACGCTTTTGCCGCTGTTGTTATTTACAAGTGTTGCAGAAATATATTGTGAAATTTCTTTATTTAAGCTATCAATTACAGCCTCACTGCTTTCAATTTCCCCCAATGCAGACGGTGTGCCTTGCAAAACTGCATCATAAGCTTTTTTGGTATTGTCTGCAGAGAGTGTCAAAATCCTGTTTATCTCATTTCTTACCAAATCGGTGTGAACCGCAGTAGAACCGAGTGTGATATTTCCTCTGCGGAATTCTTCGGTAAGACTTCCAAGCGTTGTAACCGCATCTTCTCTCTTTTCGGGCAAGATTTTTTCAGCAAGTCTTGCCAAATAACTGCCAAAAGGCAATAACAGAAGTGTTGTTGCTATATTAAATACTGTGTGCATATTTGCAATTTGCTTCGGAACGTCGGCAGGGCTTAAAGCTCCCACCCAATCTGTTATAGGAAGCAAAAGACACGCAACAGTAAAAACCATAGTACCGATAAGATTGAAAAGAAGATGTATAACGGTTGTTCTCTTTGCCGCTTTGTTTGTACCGATAGAAGCTAATATCGCTGTGATACAAGTACCAATATTCTGACCAAAAAGTACATATACTGCACTGTCAAAGCCGATTACTCCTGCCATTGCCAAGCCTTGTAAAATACCGATAGAAGCAGATGACGACTGAATAACAGCAGTAAAAGCGGCGCCGGCCATTATTCCGAGTACGGGGTTAGAGAACTTTGTCATAAGATTCACAAAAGCCGGCTCATCTCGCAGCGGTGACATAGCACTGCTCATCATATTCATACCTATAAACAAAATACCAAGACCGGCTAAAATTTCACCGATATAGTGTAGTTTGGGTTTTTTAAAGAAAACAACAAGTGCCACACCCAAAAAGGCAAAAATCGGAGCCAGCATACCAACATCAAGGGCTATTAGCTGACCTGTAATGGTAGTACCTATATTAGCACCCATTATAATCCAAACCGCTTGTCTTAATGTCATCATATTTGAATTTACAAAACCGACTGTCATAACAGTTGTTGCAGAGGATGACTGAATAAGAGCGGTGATACCGGCTCCCACACCTACTCCCAAAAATCTGTTTGAAGTAAGCCTCTGTAAAATATTTTTCATTTTATTACCGGCTATGTCCTCAAGACCGCCGCTCATCATTTGCATACCATAAAGAAATAGTGCCAAGCCTCCAAGCAGGCTCAAAACGTGTGTAATTCCCATCTTTCTAAAACTCCTTTAATTCTAATTCTTATTTTTCCAACATTTGCATTCTAACACTTGA
Source organism: Acutalibacteraceae bacterium (assembly GCA_045593535.1). Taxonomy (GTDB): domain Bacteria; phylum Bacillota; class Clostridia; order Oscillospirales; family Acutalibacteraceae; genus UBA737. The sequence continues at coordinate 28,706 of JAZNWW010000040.1, read as the reverse complement.
CTAATTATATGTAAAATATTATAATATTATAAAATCCATAACTAAATGATTATAAGGAGCTATTATGACAATAAGGCATTTAAAGGTTTTTATTTCGGTATGTGAAAATAACAGTATGACAAAAGCGGCAGAAGAGCTTTTTATTGCCCAACCTGCTGTCAGCAAAACTATTTCAGAAATAGAAACTCACTACAACATAATTCTCTTTGAAAGAATAAATAAAAGACTCTATTTGACCGAGGAAGGCTCGCAATTACTCATAAAAGCAAAGGAAATTATAAATTCCTTTTGCGAATTTGAAGACTTGGCACACAATTCTTCAATAAAGCCTACTGTCAAAATCGGTTCATCTATTACCATAGGCAAACAACAAATGCCACACCTTCTTCGAGGCCTTAACGATTTATTCCCACAGGTCACCTTCCAATTATCTGTAAACCAAACCTCTGTTATAGAGAATAAAATTTTAGACGGTAGCCTTGATTTTGCATTTATTCAAGGAAAACCATCATCAAGTGACATCAAAGCAAAGCTAGTTGACAAAAACCATCTTGTTGCAGTATGCGGTAATGGTTACGATATCCCGAGTAGTCTTACCTTAAAGGAGCTTTGCAAATATGACCTTTTGCTTCGTGAGGATGACAGTGTTTCCCGTGAGTTTTTGGACCACACCTTCGCACTCGAAAACATTGTTGTAAAGCCTGTTATCGAATCCGTAAGTAACCAAGCACTCATATCTGCGGCGAGTGAGAATTTAGGTGTTACTATTTTGCCCGAATCGCTCTTGCGTCGGCAGTTAAAAAGCGGAAAACTCAAAAAAATCGAAATCACCGACCATGAATTTACACGAAATTCTTACCTTATATACCACAAAAGCAAAACCTTTAATGATACTAAAAAAGCAATATTTGATTATTCACTTAAAAACTATATTAAATAATTATATATCTGAAAAAGACACGATGAATTTCGTGTCTTTTTCTCATTTATAAGGCGGATTTTTCATATCATCGGTTGCCGGATTATTAAGAAGCTTACCATTTTTATCAAAGCGTGAACCGTGACACGAGCAGTCCCACGAGCGCTCTGATTTATTCCATTTAAGCGCACAACCAAGGTGCGGACATCGAGGTACAGTCGGGCGCATAAGATTTATAGTGGTCTCAATACCGTTAGTGAGTAGTTGTTTGTGAAAAATGCTTCTTGAAGGTGAAAACAAAGAAGCATAAGGGTTTTCTTTCTCCAAAATCAAGTCTGTCAAAATTCCGGCAGATACCATCGCACTACTCATACCCCATTTTCCAAATCCTGTGGCAACATAAAGTTCGGAGGTTGACTTGCTGTAACTACCAATGTACGGCATTGAGTCTAAAGTCATACAGTCTTGTGTCGCCCAACGTGCTGTGATTTGTGATTTTGGGTAATATTCTTTGGCTACCGACTCCGCCAATTTCCAATCGAGACCTTCTTTGCCTGTGCGGTGTCCTCCGCCTCCGAGCAAGAGATACTTGTCGGCTGTTCGTATTGATAATCCGTTCTCTGCCGAGTCAAGATACATACCATCTATATTCGGTGCGTTCTTGAGTGCCAAGACATAGGAGCGCTGTTGATAAAGCTTTAAAAAGTATGCTCCGTGCTTGTTAAGCATCGGAAAATGAGTCGCTACAATAATTTTTTTGGCTGTAATTATTCCCTTTTCGGTACGTACTCGGTTGCCCTCAAAGGACAAGACCTTTGTCTTTTCATATATTTCAAGGTTTTTCGCTATATGGCTTGCAAGCTTTAACGGATGAAACTGCGCTTGATTTGAGAAAGACAAGGCTCCCGAAACAGAAAAAGGCAAAGGTAAAGTTTTCTCCCACACAGCCGGAATCCCCAAACGCTCATAAGCCTTCATTTCCTTTTCCAGCTTTTGAGTACTCCCTGTCGAATAAATATAACTCTTTTGGGGTATAAAATCGCAATTAGAATTATTTGCCAAAGTGCCAAGCTCTGCTACTGCATCTCGGTTTGCCTGCCAATAAAGTCGGGCTTCTTCCTCGCCAAACTTTTCTAAAAGCTTCGAGTATATAAGTCCGTGTTGTGAAGTAAGCTTTGCAGTTGTCCTGCCGCTTACCCCACGCATTATACGATTTTGTTCGACTAAAACGCAGTCAATACCGGCACGTTTCAAATTCCAGACACACAATAGACCTGCTATTCCGCCACCGATAATCAGCACATCTACCTTCAAATCGGTTTCAAGGCGTGAAAAAGATGGCATTTTGACATCCTCTTGCCATATAGAATCCATAAAAATCACCCAAAATAGTATGCACTATAATGAGCGGATTATGATTTAAAAGAACTTTAAATAAAAAAACGACACATTGGCTTGCACCAATATAAAGCAAGTTATTCGCCCGTCGGGCTAATAACCCTAACATTATCATTTAAAATCTAATCTTCATAACAGGAAAAATCTCGCCACACCAAAAGGTGTGCCGAGATTTTTTGGGAGTTTTGAACTTAATGACACGAATGAAATGTGTTTGAAAACTGAAGATTTTCTTATAATTTTATTATATTTTATTCTGTTTTAACAGAATACCAATTTGTTTCAATTTCTTCAATATCTATCCAATCTTGTGTACCTGTATATTTATCTTCGTTGACGTAATCTTTCCAATCGATTTGGTCGGTAACATACACATAACCTCTCGACTCACCTAAAATTCCACGAAATTCAAAAAAATATATAGCACTTTGTTCTTGAAACTCTACTATTAAACATTCACCTGTGTCGGAAAGGTATTTAATTTCTTCAGGCAGAGTAACTAACCCGTTTTCTGCAATTTCAACACTTTCATCAAGTATGAGGTCAACAACTTTCTCTCTATCCTCCTTGCAGTCATCAAATGAAGAAACACTGCAAGCCGAAACTGTAAAAATCAAAATCAAGCAAAGCAATAAAGCAAATATTCTTTTAATAAAATCACCGCCTGTGTGTATTATAGCATACATTTGCACGAAGTGCAACATCGGTGGGCGTAAGCCCACATCGTTTACGGCGCAGCCGTAACATCGCTTGTGCGAAGCACAACCTCGTTTTGTGTCCGTAAACGGAACGATGTTGACCTAAAGGTCAAATGATATTTGCGGTTTCACCGCAAAACGATGTTGTGTCCTGCGGACACAAACACAAAAATAAAAGGACTACCGAAGTAGTCCTTTTATTTTTGGTTGCGGAGGCTGGACTTGAACCAACGACCTTCGGGTTATGAGCCCGACGAGCTACCAACTGCTCCACTCCGCGATATTTAGTTGCTTTTTCTATTGCCTTATTATTATACACAAAAGCAGACTAAAATGCAACCCTTTTTTTCAGTTTTTTGAAAATTATTTTTTGCAGGACTTGCAAAGTCCGTAAAGCACACTCCCCGAGCACTTTAAGTCAAAACCGTGTTCAGTATTTAAATGGGTTTTGAGCTCATCCATAAAGTGACAATCAAGGTGGTGAAGCTTGCCGCATTTAACACACTTAATATGAATATGCTCGTGGCAAGATTTTTCTTGTCTTGCCAACTGATAAACCGCTTTTTGAGAATCCTTGTCGGTAAATTTTATCACCTTTTGCTCCCTTGAAAGCTTTGCTAAAAAACGATAAACAGTAGTAAAATTAACCTCTATTCCGTTTTGCTTTAAATAATCTATAACATCATTTGCTGAAACTGTTCTGTCGGCATTTTCATTTAAATACTGCAAAATACAATTTCTTGACTTTGTGTTGTAAACCTTTCTTTCCACCTGTGTCACCGCCTTTTCATTTATTATACAAGAAGATAACCAAAATTGCAAGTTATTTGCATTTTTACTTGACAAAGCCGCATAATAATTATAAAATATAATTTGCAAACTATTTGCAATTTCGGAGGAATTATGAAGAAAATAACAACTTTAATTTTAAGCCTTATATTTATTTTATCATCCCTTGTCGGCTGTAAAACGGAAAGCGATTTTGAAAACGGAAAAATCACCGTTGCGGTATCTATTCCGCCGCAGGCAGAGTTTGTAAAAGAGGTATGCGGTGAAGATGTAAATATAATTACAATGCTTCCTGCAGGTGCTTCTCCTGAAACCTATGAGCCCGATGTTACAGATTTAAAAGATTTAGAATTTGCCGACATTTACTTTGCAATCGGTGTTCCTATGGAAGAAAACAGTATTTTACCACCATTATCAAAAAGCACCAAAATCATTGAGCTTCACAATGAAGTGGCAAAACACTACCCCGAGCTTTTTGAGGGTGAGGACTCGCACCGAGACCCGCATATTTGGTTATCAATTAAAAGAGCGATAATTATGGTTGAGGTTATAAAAAACGAAATTACAAAGCTCGACACTATAAACTCCGAGAAATACGAGAAAAATGCAAAAAACTACATCAAAAAACTTGAAGAAGCAGATACCGATATTAACAAGCTTTTCGAAACTAAGGAAAATAAAGCATTTATAGTTTATCATCCGGCTTTCGCTTATTTTGCAGATGAATATTCACTCTCAATGTATGCTTTAGAGGAGCATGGAAAGGAAATAACCGCAAAGCATTTGGCGCAAATGATTGACTTTGCAAAAAAAGAACAGATTGACACAATATTCTACAGTGAGGAAAACAGCAAAAAATTACCCGAAACCTTTGCAAATGAAATCGGCGGACAGGTTGTAACGCTTTCTCCTCTTGCGGAAAATTACCTTGAAAATATGAAAACTATGGCAACTACTATATCAAAGGCGATGAAATAATGACAGCTTTAAAAACTGAAAATTTGACCGTTTCTTACAGCGGTATTGAAGCGATAAATGACATTACTGTCGAAATTAAAAAGGGCGATTTTGTTTCAATAATCGGCCCTAACGGCGGAGGAAAAACAACCTTTTTAAGTGCAGTTTTGAATATAATTAAAAAGGATAGCGGAAAGGTTATTTTTTATGACAAAAAGCCAAATATCAGCTATGTTCCGCAACGCACCACAGCACGCCAAAATTTCCCGATGAATTGCCTTGAAACCGTTTTGAGTGCATTTCTCGATAAGAAGCTTAATTTCCTTAAAAGCTTTTCAAAATCCGAAAAAGAGGCTGCGCTCGAAGCGTTATCAACAGTCGGACTAAAAGATTTTGCAAAAAGACAGGTGTGCTCACTTTCGGGTGGCGAGTTTCAGCGACTTTTGATTTCTCGTGCTATTGTTTCAAACCCCGACATCATCTTTCTTGATGAGCCTACTGCAAACGTGGATATTGAGTCTCGTGATAAGATTTTTTCGGTTTTAAGCAAGCTGAACAAAGCCGGTAAAACAATTATAATTGTGACCCACGATTTGAGTGCCGCAAAAGAATATTCAAGCAAGGTAATCTCCATAAACCGCACAGTAATTTTCGATGGACTGCCGGATGAAAAGGAAAATTTGAGTACAGTATTTTACTGCGAACACTGTCTCAGTAAGGAGCAAAACAAATGATTTATGACTTTTTTAAATACTCCTTTTTGCAAAATGCCCTTATAGCTTCTCTGCTTTGCTCGGTTATTTGCGGTGTCATAGGCGTTATAATTTATGAAAAAAAGCTCGTTATGATGAGTGGCGGTATTGCTCACACGGCTTATGGTGGTGTAGGATTAGGATATCTCCTTAATTTTAATCCACTTTTGGGAGCAGGTATATTTTCAGTTACTTCTGCACTTATTATCGGCACAATAAACCGAAAAACAAAAACCAACACAGATATTATCATTTCACTTTTTTGGTCGCTCGGTATGGCTTCGGGGGTTATATTCACCTCACTTATCGATGGCTACCCGCCGGATATGAACGCATATCTTTTCGGCAATATTTTGAGTGTGAGTGAAAATGATATTAAGCTGATGCTCATTTTAGCAGTAATAATTTTAATCTTGACAATTACATTTTTTAACTCATGGAAAGCATATATGTTTGACAGCGAATTTGCAAAAATCAGAGGACTTTCCACCTCTTTTTTTGAATATCTTCTTCTGATTTTAACCGCACTGTCTGTTGTCGTTTTAATTAGAGCAGTAGGTATAATTTTGGTTATTGCACTTCTTTCTGCCCCGACTGCCACCGCCTCGTTACTGACAAAAAAGCTTCAGTTTAGGATGATAATCTCATTTTTATTTTGTGCGGTATTTTGCATTTCAGGACTTATAATTTCTTATAATTTCGGAATCTCCTCAGGTGCCGCAATCGTTTTTGTATCGGTTATTACTTATTTTATAATATTACTTACTAAAAAGATAATTAAGCATTAAAAAAAGAAGGCATTGCGAGACTTCCCTTAAAGAAGTCTCGCAGTTTTATTCGCCTTACGGCGAGTTGTATTGCTTCGCAGTGATATTCGGCTTTCGCCAAGTGTTATTTGCTTCGCAAGTTTTTAAAGGCGAACAAAATAACACTGAAGCCAATAGCTTCAATAACACTATTGCCTTAAGGCAATAATATCACTCCGACAAAGTCGGAATATAACTTGAAATATTATGCCTTTTATGTATAATAAATTTAGAGGTGATAACTTTGGCTGATAGTGTTTTAAGGGATAAAGCAAAGGAATTTTCAAAAACTATTGTTTTTCTCTGTCGTGATATGAAAGCAAATCATATGGAATCCGTTTTAATAAATCAACTTCTTCGATCTGCTACTTCAATCGGCGCTAATTTACACGAGGCGCAATACGCACAAGGAACAAAAGATTTTATTTCTAAACTTGAGATTGCACAAAAAGAGTGTTATGAAACTGAGTATTGGCTTGAACTTTTATTTGAAACAAATTGTATGAACGAAGAAGATTATAAAACATTACAAAACGATTGCGGTGCAATTCGCAGAATGTTAATTTCTTCGCTTAAAACTATAAAATCAAAATAAAGGTTTGGGCATAGCCCTTGACGGCATTTGTACAGACAAATGCGACGCTGTCTCTATCCGAAAGGAGAGAAAATTATATGAATGTAACTGAGCATTATGATAAACTAATTGATGAAAATAATGACCCTGTATATGACCCTGAACCTTTAAAAGAATATATGTACAAATGGGACGGTCAGGTTTTTATTGATGAAATGAAACTCGACAAAACAAAAACTGTTTTGGAAATCGGCGTTGGTACAGGTCGGCTCGCATTAAAAACACTACCATTGTGCAAGGAATTCTTTGGTATTGATATATCGCCAAAGACAATAGAAAGAGCCACACATAATTTATCTCAATATCAAAATGCAAAACTCAAATGTGCTGATTTTATGACCTATGATTTTGACACTTCTTTTGATGTTATATATTCCTCATTGACTTTTATGCACATACAAGAGAAGCAAGAATGTATAAATAAAATATATTCTTTGTTAAACCCAAAAGGATATTTAATTTTATCAATAGATAAAAATCAAAGCGAGTGTATAGATTATGAAGACAGAAAAATTAAAATATACCCTGATAACCCTGATGATATAAAGGGATATTTTATAAATTCAGGTCTAACACCATTAGATTGCATAGAAACAGAATTTGCATATATTCTTGTTGGTTTAAAAACATAGATAAAGCCGATAGATTCTTTTTTTGAATCTACCGGCTTTAAACATCCTTATAAGAAGTGACCCTTTGCGCCTTCTTTTTTAGTTAATCATTGTCTGAACACCATCGACAAACTCGCCTACCGCTTTTGCGAGCTGTGCCGAGCCCTTTTGTCCGTTTTTCTTTTCGTTAACAATCATTTTACCAACTACCACAGCCGCAGCTCCCGCAATCATACCGGCACCGAGTCCTTTTGCAAATGACATAACTTTATTTGACATAAATTAAAACCCTCCTTTTCAGTTATTATTCTAACCAAAAAAGAGGGTTTTATTTTTTTGCAGATTAAAAAACGCTATCCATTTGGATAGCGTTTTAAATATTTTAAATTAGTCTTTGTTAAAGAAGCTCATAACTTCGCCAAATGTATCGTCATCATCTTCAGCAGATGGGTTAAGGAAAGATCCAATATCAATACTATTTTCCTTCTTTTCATCGCCAAGACCTGTAGCTACAACAGTTACACGGATTGTATCCTCAAGAGTGTCATCAAGCTGAGCACCCCAAATGATTGTTGCATCGGGATGAGCCATATCAGAAATGATAGATGAAGCAAGTTCAACCTCTTCAAGTCCGATATCATCAGAACCGGTAATGCTGATGATTACGCCACGAGCATTATCCATTGAGGTTTCGATAAGGGGACTGTTGATAGCAGCACGAGCAGCTTGTTCAGCCTTATCTCTGCCTGTAGCAATACCAACACCCATATGTGCATAACCAGCGTTTGCCATAATTGACTTAACGTCAGCAAAGTCGAGGTTAACAAGAGCGGTAACATTGATGAGCTCTGAAATGCTTTGAACACCTTGGCGAAGAACATCGTCAGCGATGATAAATGCGTTCTTGAATGTAATCTTTTCTTCAGAAACGAACTTGAGTCTCTCATTGGGAATAACAACGAGACTGTCAACGTGTTCACGAAGAGCTGCAATACCAGCTTCAGCTTGAGTCATACGCTTTTTGCCTTCAAAAGCGAAAGGCTTTGTAACGATACCAACAGTTAAAATACCGAGTTCACGAGCAATAGCAGATACAACAGGAGCAGCGCCTGTACCTGTACCGCCGCCCATACCAGCGGTAATGAAAATCATATCAGCATCACGAATAGCAGCAGCGATTTCATCACGTGATTCTTCAGCAGCAGCACGACCGTTGTCGGGGTTACCGCCTGCGCCCATACCTGCTGTTGTTTTGTCACCAATTTGGATTTTTTGAGTAGCTTTTGATTTAATAAGAGCTGCTTTATCGGTGTTGATTGCAACAAATTCAACACCCTTAACGCCGGCTTCTACCATACGGTTGATAGCGTTTCCGCCGCCTCCGCCTACACCGACAACTTTAATTTGTACTACATTAGCTTGTTCTGCAACTTCAAATGGCATTTTAAATTCCTCCGTATTTATGTAAATTTTCTTTAAGGTATTTATACATACTAAATATTAACACATATTATTTTAAATTTCAATACTTTTTGTAACAAATTTGTAATTTTTTTATCACTCGACCGAAAAAACGCATTGTGGATTGTCTTTTGTGTACATCGAAAGGTTTATTTCACCTTTTTTACCTTTATCAATTTCGGATACAACCTTGGCTAAATGCTTGATTTTTTCATCAATATAATTTCCTGTTCCGAATTTAACCGTTATACCACCCTCTATTTCCAAATAAATTGATACGCTGTTGCTAACATCTATCTTATTTATTTTCATATCGGTAGAAAGCAGTTTTTCTTCGAGTTCCAACGCCAAATCCTTTGCCTTGCCGTCCTCGATAACTACAGGATTACCGACCTTGCAGGTGACATTAACTCCTGAAATCACACTGATATTTTCGGGTTTTTTATCATATTTTTTCATTACCCAACCACTTTTGCTTACCGAATAGTAAGCGTTTTTGTAAAAATAAGCAACCGTTTCTTTAGCTTCGGTCACCCTTATAGTTAGCGTACCGGAAAGAGTTCTGTCAAATTCAATATTTTCAATAAAAGGAAGCTTTGACTTTAAAGTGGTTTCGGTTTTGTTCTTTGATATAGAAAAAAGATTATCGCCTTTCTCTATATTACTCGCTTCAATGATTTGCTCGGCGGTATAAATTTTGCTTCCCGTAGTCTTTATTACCTTAATCGGAAAAAATACCGTAAAGCAAAGTATTGTGCCGATTAGTAGCATCAATATTAAAAAGAGACAAAATATTACCCTTGCACGCCTTTTTCGAAGCTTCTTTTGGCGCAAGGCTCTTTTTCGCAAAAATTCATCCTGAGGATTTTTTTTATCCAAAATATCATTCCTTTATAGTAATATCGGCATTAACGCTATTTAAAACTCCAACAATATCATCATAACCACGATTTATGTGGTAAATGTCATCAATTACCGTTGTACCGCTTGCAGTAAGACCCGCAATAACGAGAGCCGCTCCACCACGAAGGTCAGTGCATTTACAGTATGCTCCCGAAAGACTTTCTACTCCTTCAATGAGAGCGATTTTACCCTCGGTCTTAATCCTTGTGCCAAGTCGGTTCAGTTCATCAACATAACGAAATCTGTTTTCAAAAATATTTTCACAAAAAACACTTATACCATCCGCTTTAGTGAGCATAGAAATTATAATAGGTCCCGCATCGGTTGGAAATCCCGGATAAGTAAGACTTCTGAGTGAGTTAATCCTCGAAAGTCTTTTTTCAGATTTTATACGCAAGGTCTTTCCTTTTACCTCAATATCACAGCCGGCTTCTCTAAAAGCGGATAAAACCGACATAAAATGTGATGGCATAACGGATTTTATCGTTATATCTCCGCCTGTTACAGCGGTCGCCGCCATATAAGTTGCTGCTACAATTCTGTCGGGAATTATTGCTCCTTCACAGGAATGTAGATGCTTTACCCCTTCTATTACCACTGTATCAGAGCCTGCTCCGTAAATTCTGGCACCTGCGCTGTTTAGAAAATCGGCAAGATTACTGATTTCAGGCTCTTTAGCAGCATTATGGATAACGGTTTTGCCTTGTGCTTTTGCCGCAGCTAAAATTATATTTTCGGTAGCGCCGACACTCGGAAAAGCAAGTGTAATTTGTGCGCCCTTTAAACCGTTTTTTGCTTCACACAGTAAATATCCGTGTTCCTCGGTTATCTCTACTCCCAACTGTCGTAGAGCAGATATATGCAAATCAATAGGTCTCGGTCCTAACTCGCAACCGCCGGGACTCGAAATTATACCTTTTCCCGTTCTGCCTAAAATAGCGCCTAAAAACACCACAGAAGAACGCATTTTTAGCATCAGTTCTTCGGGGATTTTTGAAGAAGAAATAGTGGTGCTGTCAACAATTACAGAGCTTCCGTCAAAAAGTGTATTACAGCCGAGCGAATTTAAAATTTTCAATGACACATCGACATCAGAAAGCTTGGGACAATTATGTACAACACAGTTACCTTCACATAGAATTGCTGCAGCAAGTATCGGCAAAACGCTGTTTTTAGCACCTTGAAGGGTTATTTCCCCCGTTAATCTCTTGCCACCGTGTATTACGATTTTTGACATTTAAGCACCTTCTCAAAGTTACTGAATTTACAGTTTATACTATGCGAAAATGCTTAAAGTGGCACTAATTTTGACTATTGTATAAATTCATCAAGCAGTTATAAATTCTTTCGTTTGCATCTGTTATTGCGATTTTTTCGGCATTTTTACTCATTGAAGAAAGGGTTTCGGGCTTTTCAAAAAGCCTTTTTACAGTATCGCTTAAAACCTTGTCTGTCAAATCCTTTTCTTCTATTACCTCTGCTGCACCCGCAGTTTTTAAAGTCATTGCGTTATGATACTGATGATTTTCCGCAACATAAGGTGACGGAATTAAAATCGCAGGCTTTTTACAAGCGCAAAGCTCGCCTAATGTGATAGCACCCGCTCTGCAAATAACCAAATCCGCAGCATTGAGGCAAACATCCATATCGCTGATATATTCCTTAACAGTAATCATATCGGATAATTTTATATCCGATAAATTACTTTGCATTGTTTCATAACCATAGCTTCCTGTGGCGTGAATATGATAGTATTCATCCGTATCGTTATGTTCTTTTATAAGCGCTGTGACAGTTTCGTTTATTCTGCGAGCACCAAGAGAACCGCCAAAGGACAAAATAAGTGGTTTCTTAGCTATTCCCAACTTTTTTCTTGCTTCTTCTTTAGAAATAGTAAAAAGCTCACTTCTTATCGGATTACCTGTAAGTATAGGTTTTTTATTGAGCTTCAGATATTTTTCGGCTTCACCCATTGCAAGCATTACAACATCAGCATTGGGTGCTAACATTTTGGTAGTAACTCCGGGAAAAGCATTTTGCTCGTGAATAGCTGTTTTGAAGCCCAATTTTTGAGCAGCTTTAAGAACCGGTCCGCTTACGTATCCGCCTGTTCCAACAACTAAATCGGGGTTCAGTTCCTTTAAAAGCTTTTTACATCTGCTTGAAGCCACAAAAGCCTTTTTAACTGCGGAAACGTTTTTAACTAAATTTTGGGGAGTTATTTTTCTTTGAAAACCTGCAACTTCAATTGTATAGAAATCGTAACCCTTTTGTGGAACCAGCTTTGATTCCAATTTGTCGGGCGTTCCTATATAACTGATTTTCGTCTCGGGATGACGCTCTTTAATAAAACCTGCAACAGCTAAAGCCGGATTTATGTGCCCCGCTGTGCCGCCGCCTGCAAACAAAATATGCATATATTTCACCTCTAAAGAAAAGCCTAACCTTTTTCTATGTTTGAAGCTCTCGATACCGAAAGTACAATTCCCATTTCAAACAATAAAATTAAAAGCGATGTTCCGCCATAGCTGAAGAACGGAAGACTTATACCTGTGTTTGGAATTGTATTTGTTACAACCCAAATATTAAGCATAGCTTGAATACCTACTTGAAATGTGAGTCCGACTGCTAAAAGCGAGCCGAATTTATCCTTTGCGTGCATTGCAATGGTAAAGCCCCGCCAAACAAGCAAGCAGAAGAGAATTATTATAAAAACTGCTCCTACAAGACCTAATTCCTCGCAGACAACCGAAAAAATAAAGTCATTATGCGGTTCCGGAAGGTAGAGATGCTTTTGTCTTGACTGACCGATACCTCTGCCCAAAAATCCACCTGAACCGATAGCCAAAAGTGACTGTATTGTTTGGAAACCTTTGCCCTGTGCATCTGACCATGGGTCACGCCAATAGCTTAATCTGTCACCCAAGTATCCGATAGCACCCGAAAGTATCAGTCCAAGGCCTGCAACACCGGCAGCAATGCCGCCGCCCAAAATATATTTTTTAGGCAGTCCGCCGACTATCAGCAGTACGATACCAATAAGGAATATTAAAACCGTTGCCGAAATATGCGGCTCCATAATTACAAGTACACAAGTACCTGCCAAAATAGCCGCTAAAAAACACAGAAATTTGAAATCCTGCATTTGCTTATGATTAGCAGAAATAAGTGTGGAAAATAAAAGTATTATCGCAAATTTTGCAATTTCAGAGGGTTGAAAGTTAATTGAACCTATAACAAACCATCTTTTAACATCCATACCCTGCACCATTGGTGGCATTATGAGCAGAACAATAAGCATTAACATAGTGACAATGAATATCACCCAAGCGAATTTTCGCCAAAAGTGATAATCAATGCGGGAGACAATTATCATCAGAACAACCCCTGCTACCGCAAAAGCCGCCTGTCTTATTATAAATTTATAACTGCTTCCGTAATACTCTAATGAATAAGCATAGCTTGCAGAAAAAAGCATAACAAGACCAACAGTCAAAAGAACTAATACTATTGATAAAAAGCCAATGTCCATTTTCCCTTTTTTAGAAGCCTTTATGTTGCTTTTAACCTTTGCCATTATGCTTTCCTCCTTTTCAATTTAGATTTTTTGTTTTATGCAATTATGAGCATTATTGATGCCAAGCATCCGACCAATGTTACAGCAGAAAAAACAAATACGATTTTCTGTTCTGACCAACCGCACATCTCAAAGTGATGATGTAATGGTGCCATTTTAAATATACGTTTTTTTGTCTTTTTATAGTAAGCCACCTGAATTATATCAGAAAGTGCTTCCGCCAAATACATACAACCCATAAGAATTAAAAGAATAGGTCGGCTAATACCAAATGAGAGGGCTACTACCATACCGCCCAAGAACATTGAGCCTGTGTCTCCCATAAATACCTTTGCAGGCTTTGCATTCCAACAAATAAAACCGACACAAGCACCGGCAAGTGCTGCAGAAGCAACGCCGAAAGAAATTTTAGTAAGTAAAGTCGATGCCATCATAAAAGCACAAGATACTACCAAGGTAACACTTGATGCCAAGCCATCGATACCATCGGTCAGGTTTACTGCATTTGTGAAACCATAAATAAATACAAGTGCTATAGGCCAGAAAACAAGACCGAAACCACTTACTATATTCACATCCCCAACAAAAGGAATATTAGTGGTCTGCATACCGGCAAAATACAGTGTCAAAAGATATCCCGCAGACACGAGTAATTGTAAAAATGTTTTCTGCTTTGCGGTAAGACCTAAATTACGTTTTTTAACAACCTTGATATAGTCATCCATAAAACCGATTAAGCCCATAAGTAACGCCATTATGATACCGGCTATAAAGAAAACAAAATTAAATTCACTCTTTTGCTCATTTATAAAAGCAGTACCTTTGAGGGCTGAAAAACCGAAAGCAGCTGCAAGACCAAATAAAAAACCCGCAACTATCATCACACCGCCCATAGTCGGTGTGCCCTGCTTTTCTTTATGCCATTTAGGACCGATGTCCAATATAGTTTGCCCGAATTTAAGTTTTCTTAAATACGGAATTACCACAAATCCCAAAATACCCGTTACGACAAATGAAACTGCCGCCGCAATAATTACAGAAAAATCCTTCATATTATTACTCCTATCCCAGCTCTTGCAAAGCCTCTGCTATTACTTCTCTTTCATCGAGATGTATAGTTTCATCCTTTAAAATCTGATAAGTTTCGTGGCCTTTTCCTGCCAATACGATTATATCGTTTGCTACAGCGCTTTTCACCGCATATTTTATAGCTTCGATGCGGTTTTCTATCACCTTATAAGGCGTAACAGTACCTTCCATACCCACAAGGATGTCATCAATTATTTCCGAGGGATTTTCCGTTCTCGGATTATCGCTTGTAACTATTACAAAATCAGCATACCTTGCCGCAACACTTCCCATTATCGGGCGTTTTGTTTTATCCCTGTCACCGCCGCAACCGAATAAAACAGTCAAACGATTTTTTTCACATTCACGAAATGTGCTTAATATATTTTTAAGTCCGTCAGGTGTATGTGCGTAATCGATAATAACGGTGAAGTCTTTATTGGTAGGAACCACCTCTGCTCTGCCCTTTACACCTTCAAGTGAGGCTAACGCATTGACGACCTTACAAACATCAAAACCCAATTCTACTGCAGATATTATAGCACAAAGCGAATTATATACAGTGAACCTTCCGCCTGTGTTAACCTTTATATGATTTATTGTATTATTTCCTACAAGCTCGTAAACGACTGAAGAGGGTTTATAATTTATAGCCTTTGCACTATAGGTAGAATTGTCACCCAGAGAATAAGTTATAATCTCGCAGTCAAGCCCTTCCATTAACTGTGGCGCATATTCATCATCAAGATTTATTACAGCTTTTTTACACATTTTAAAAAGCTTTTTCTTGGCTTCAAGATAATTTTCCATTGTTTCGTGATAGTCAAGATGGTCTTGTGTGAGATTTGTAAAAATCGCCACTTCAAAATCTAAATCATATACTCTTGCCTGGTCAAGTGCGTGTGAAGAAACCTCCATCACAACATAAGTGCAGCCACTTTCCTTCATTTTAGAAAAAAGTGAATTTAATTCGTATGCACCGGGAGTTGTGTTTTTAGTCTCTATAATCTCGTCACCTATCATATTCTGAATAGTTCCTACAAGACCGACTTTATGGCCTTGTGCCTCAAGGATTTTTTTGAGCATATAGGTAACTGAGGTTTTACCGTTTGTTCCTGTAACACCGATTAACTTTAAGCTCTTTGTTGGGTTGTTAAACCATTTAGCAGACATTTGAGAATATGCAATATGAGTGTCTTTTACAAGTATTTGATTTTGAAGCTTTAAATCCTCCTCTGTTACAACAACTGCCGCTCCGCTATCAATAGCGTTTTGTGCGAATTTGTGTCCGTCAGACCTTGCTCCTTTAATGCAAATAAAGGCATACCCGGGCTTTACTTCTCTTGAATCAACCGTTATACCCGAAATTTCAATTTCACCATATTCTGCTTTACAGTTAATCAATTCCTTAAGTTTCATTTAATCACCCATCTACTGCCGTTTCATCACGGAAATATACCGTAACTATGGTTCCTTTGTCAACCTTACTTCCCGGCTCAACACTTTGTCTATATGCTTTAAGTCCGCTTGAGCTTGTGTTTCCGGAAAACTCAATATTTATACCAACCCTCGCCGCAACAGTGTTTACTTCAGTAGCGGTAAGTCCTATCATATTTGGTACTGTTACGGTTTTATCACTTTCATTTTCATCGGTATAAATTATTATTATACCACCGTTCATAATCTGACTGCCGGCTTCGGGAAGCTGTTTTATAACCTTTTTGCCCGAACCCACAACCTGATATTGTAATTTCATATTATCTACTTTTGATTTAGCATCAGCTATGTCCATACCTGTAAGATCAGGAACTGTAATTGCAAGATTTTCAAGTTCCTCATCGGTATAGCTTGCTTCAAAGCCGAGGTAAGGCAGTACATCTGCCATTATTCTGGCATTTGTCGGAGCCGAAATAATACCACCGTAATACTTGTCACCCTTTGGTTCATCAAGAATTACAAGTACTGCTATTTCGGGGTCATCCGCAGGAGCTACTGTAACGCAAGAGCCGATATATAGATAATTGTCGCCTGTAGCTTGAATTTTTGCAATTTTTTGTGATGTACCTGTCTTTGAACCGATTCTATATCCCGGAACAAGTGCATTTTTAGCACCGTTTTCTGTAACGTATTCCATAAGCTCTCTAATGGTTTTAGAGGTGCTTTCAGAAATTACCTGCCGCTTATATCCATCTCCGGCTATTTTTTCAACCTTGCCATCTGCCGAAATAGTTCTGTCAACAATATGCGGTTCTACAAGATAACCACCGTTAACGCAAGCAGAAATAGCTGTTATAAGTTGAATAGGAGTGATATTAAAGGTTTGACCAAAGGAGGTTGATGCCAACTCTATCGGTCCCATATTTGCTGCTTTGTGATAATTAGAAAATGATTCGCCGGGCAAATCAATTCCTGTTTTTTCGGTGAGTCCGAATGCCTCAAAGTATTTCGAAAAGGTATTTACACCTACTAATTGTCCGATTGTGATATAAGCGGGGTTGCAGGAGTTAGAAATTGCTTGGGCTAAAGACTGTGTGCCGTGACCTCCGCTTTTGTGACAGTCGTAATGTTGACCGGCAACATTTGCATTACCATTGCAATAAAAGGTGCTTTTCTGGTTAATCATATTCTCCTCTAATGCTATGGCGGTAGTAACAACCTTGAAGACAGAACCCGGCTCATAAGTATCAGAAACCGCTTTGTTACGCCATTGGCGGTTTAGAAGTTCCTTCTCCGTATCTGACTTTTCGGTTTCATTGATTATGGCATCTAATTTTTCATTATCCTCTTTTGAAAGGGTGAACGGGTCATTGGGATTAAAATCGCCTTTCACTGCAAGTCCAAGTATTGCACCGGTTTTAACGTTCATTACAATAGCGGTGCCACGCTCTGCAATTTTGTGTTCATCAATTGCCATTTGAAGATATTTTTCGGCGCTATACTGCACATAGGAATCTATAGTAAGCACCAAGCTTTTTCCCTTTGTGGCTTCCTCTACCCTTTCGTAAGTCATTGGAAGATCAGTACCTTGCGCATTTTTTGCCGCTACTACACGACCGGGAATACCCGTAAGAGTGTTGTCGTAATAGCTTTCAATGCCGGCTAAGCCTTGGTCCTCTGAGCCTACAAAGCCCAAAACAACCGAAGCTAAAGTATCATTAGGGTAATATCTTTTAGTCGTTTCCTCGAGACCGATATACTTCCCAAGCTCTAACTCTTTATTTTTTTCATCAGCGATAAATTCTCTCACCTTATCGGCAACTATTTTATCAATTTTCTTTTTTACTACAACATAGTAGGAATCCTTTTCGGTTTGAGAATAAACCTTGTCATACTCCACATCCAAAATTTCACTCAAATTTTCAGAGATGATTTTTTTGATATATTCTCTGTCAGCATCGTCATCAATGCTTTTGATTGAGTTTGGTGTAATATAAACTGTCCAAGCGGTAGAGCTTGTAGCCAAAGTATTTAGATTGCGGTCATAAATATCTCCACGAGGTGCTGTAATCAAGCTGTCATAAAGCTGTTGCTCTGCAGCAAGATTCTTATACTTTGCACCGTTTACAAGCATAACATTTATCAGTCTGTAGCTTGAAACACCGCAAAACAATAAAACTAACACGATACCAACACAAAGAATTCTTATAAGCATCGGTTTATCGGGTTTTACAGCCATTTATTACACCTCCGAAAAATACTTTTATTAAGATTACGGTTACTCAAAGCACTTTACAGCGTTTCAAAAAACTACAATCATTAAATGCCCGAATACGAGAGTCGAAAAAATTCAACTCTCGTAGTCTTTTTTATACTAAATATATAGTTTTATATAAATAAATATTACTATTCATTTACTATTACGCCCTCTTGGGTTTTTGCGGCATTTTGTTCATTAACCACAATATAATTTACATTTTCCTTACTTGGTTTTTTCATACCAAGCTCTACTGCCTCAAGCTCCAAATTAGAAAATGAAATTCTTCTTTGCATTTCTACCTCTAAAGCTGTCATTTCGCTATCAAGCTCGGCAATAGAAGATTTAATAGTATTGATTTCTTCGTTTACCTCGTTGATTTTAAGTCTCATAGATATATTTCCACAAAAACCGCCTAAAACAACCAGAGCACAAAGCAAAAACATCGCCGGAGACGAAAGACTTTTTACGGCGGCTTTTTTTCGGCTCCTTGCATTTTTAGCAGCTTTCGGCATTACAACGATATTATCTTTTGGCTGAGGCTTTTTAGAAGGCACAGGCATAAACATATCAAAATCGTATGCCAAACTGTCGTTATAATACTTGAGATTGTTCATATAATCTGCTCCTCGCTCTTTTAATTCTTGATTATTACCCGAAGCTTTGCACTTCGGCTTCTTGCGTTTTGTTGTAACTCTTCAGTTGTTGGTTCAATCGGTTTTCTTGACAACAGCCTTCCCTTTGGTGTTTTCCCACAAACGCAAACAGGAAAATCAGGAGGACAGGTACAACCCGTGCAATACTCTTTAAATTTAAGCTTTACCATTCTATCTTCCAAAGAATGAAAAGTAATAATTGCTAAAACGCCATCTTTTTTTAATAACTTAAAGCATTTATCGAGTGCGATATTTAGCGCATCCAGCTCACCGTTTACCGCAATTCTTATCGCTTGAAAGCATTTTCTTGCAGGGTGTCCGTCTCTGCGGGCTGCTGCAGGATATGCACTTGAAATTATTTCTGCTAATTCCAAAGTGGTTTTGATTTTTTTGTTTTCTCTGTGTGTAACTATTCTGTCGGCTATTCTGCGGCTGAATTTTTCTTCACCAAAACGAAAGAATATATCACTTAATTCTGTTGCCGAGAAGGTGTTTACTATATCATAAGCAGATAATCCGCTTTTACTCATTCGCATATCCAAGGGTGCATCCTTATGATAGGAAAAACCACGTTCTGCCGTATCGAGCTGATAGGATGAAACGCCCAAGTCAAGAAGTATTCCATCGACTTCTTTTACCCCGATTTCCGAAAGCTTTTCTGCCATTTCAGAAAAGTTGCTGTGAATAACAGTTGCAGGCAAACCACAAAGTCTTTCACTCGCTATTTTCACAGCATCCGGGTCTCTGTCAAAAGCGTATAGCATACCGCCATTTAATCGCTTTGCAATCTCACTTGAATGTCCTGCACCGCCTGCTGTTCCATCGCAGTAAATTCCATCGGGCTTAATATTTAAAGCATCTATGGTTTCGTTTAGTAAAACAGAAATATGTTTAAATTCCATAATTAAAAGTTAAGCTCTTCCATAACACTTGATATATTCTCGAGTGTGTTGCTTTCGTTTTCTTCCTGCCAATTCGATTTATCCCAAATTTCGAGGTTTGTATCCATACCTATAATATGAACCTCTGCATCAAAATTCGCATATTCACGAAGTGTAGGAGGCACTAAAATTCTTCCCTGCGTATCAAATTCAACATTAAAAGCACCATCATATAGGAAGCGCTTTACTGTACTTGACTTTGAGCTTGGAAGTGTGCCGATTTTTTCAACAAGCTGCTTCCATTGCTCTTTTGAATAAACACAAAGACAACGCTTTCTGTAAATACCACGGCATATAATAAAGCTTTCGCCTAATTCTTCTCTAAAAGCTGAAGGGATGAAAACCCTACCTTTTTTATCAATTTTATGGTCATAACCGCCGAAAAGCATGGATTTTCACCTCCAAATCCACCATTTTAAAACACTTTAGTGGTTTTTAGCTACACTTTTCACCACTGTAATGCCATTATACTACCCCAAAACATAAAAATCAATACTTTTTTTTAAAAAATTGTGCCAAATGCCGATTTTTTTGATTTTTGACAAAAAAATTAGGAGTTTTCGACCAAAAACTCCCATTTTAAAAATATTTTAGACAAAAAAACTCACAGTTTTCACTGTGAGTTAAATTTACATTATCACCTATAATCTATAATTCAAAAGTCATCTTAAGCCATTGCTCTAACTGCGACAACCAAACGTGATTATATTTTGCAACATCGGTTACGTCATCAATAGTCAAAGAATCACTGGTTGACATTCCGTGAGGACCAAACGGATAAATATGTAACTCATAAGGAACCTTTTTCTCACTTAAAGCCTTAGCATATAAAAGACTGTTTTCAACAGGCACAGCATTATCCTCGGCGGTATGCCAAATAAATGTTTTAGGTGTTTTATCGCTTACCAATTTTTCACAAGAGAATTTTTCAACCTCTTGACTGTTTGGAGTATGACCCAAAAGATTTTGAAAGCTTCCTTTATGAGAAAAACGTTCATCAGCGGTAATTACAGGATAACAAAGAACAGATGCATTTACACTTTTGCTTTCGGGGAAAAAAGCTCTTACTTCATCACAATTATAGGCATTACAATAATGCGCCGCCAAATGACCGCCTGCAGAAAAGCCTATTATCGCAATTTTTTCTGTATCGCAATTCCACTTTTCACAATTTTTATAAACAAGCTCCATTACAGCCGCTACTTCACAAAGCTGTGTCGGGAAACGATGAGGTTGTACGGAATAGTTGAGAATAAATACATTAAAGCCTTGACGCAAAAACTGAAGTCCAATAGGCTCATCTTCCCTTTCGCTACAATTACCGTATCCCCCACCGGGACATACAATCACAGTCGGTCTTTTTGCATTTTCCCTGCCCATTTCCTTCATATTATAAGGCAAATACAATGTGAGAGTCGGGTCTTTTCCGTCTTGTCCTAAAAATTCGTAATAATCTTTTAAATGTAATTTTTCAACAACCATAAAACCGACCTCTATTCGTTTACAAACTTAACTGCTGTGCCATATACTATTACTTCTGCCGCTCCCTGCATGACAGCCGATGAGGCATAGCGAATATTAATAATTGCATCCGCTCCCAAAGCCTCTGCCTCAAGAACCATACGCTTTGTTGCTAACGCTCGTGCATCATTCATCATTTCGTTATATGCTTTTAGTTCACCGCCAACCAAAGTTTTAAAGCTTTGTGTGATGTCTCTTCCAATGTTTTTTGATTGAATTGTGCTACCCTTTACCAAAGACAAAGTCTCCAATTCTTTTCCACTAATGTAATCAGTATTTACTAATATCATCCTCTTCACCTTTCTTTATTTCTTTTATTCTATCTACACAAACATATATCATAACCGCCGAAAGAAGAAGCGGAATAATGCCCAAAGCATATCTCCAAGCCCCTTCTAACAAGGCTATTAAAAATACAAAATAAATAATATAATAAAGCACAAAAATTGCCGAAATAATAATCGGAGCTATCATTTTCTTTTTTTGTAAATCCATTATGCTTACCCCGTTAAACAGTTGTTTTGCTAATTCTATCATATCAAAAACAAAAACGCAATAGCTAAAATAAGCTCCCATTAAAAACAGCAGTAATTTTCCGCCATTTTTAATGGGAGTTGAAATATTTTTATTAAAGCTTGCATTTTTTCGGAAGTTAAGCTTTTATGCGCTTAATTTTATTCTTGTAATATTTCCCGAAAACTATAATTTCGGCTAAAAACCCAAGCGGGATTGCCGCATAAATATCAACAACCGAATGTTGCTTTACAAAGGCTACTGAAATACATATCAAAATAACAAATATAACTATAAATATTTTAGTAAGAGGTTTTGCCTGCTTTTCCTTTAACCAAACAGAAGCAATTCCCAAAGAATAAGCCACGTGAAGCGATGGGCAAACACCCGTATTTGTATCAAATTCATAAATAATCCCTAATATGAAAGAGCAAAAATTATCATTAGGCAGTTCTGTCGGTCTTAAATCCTGTCTTGTCGGGAAAATAATATAAAATGCCATTGCGACAAGCTGTGTTATTATTATGTACTTTTGCAGGTTTACAAAATTTTTCGGATTATACAACGCAAAATACAAAAGGGAAAATACAATAAGTAAATACCATCCCACATAAGGAATCACAAAGTATTCGCAAAACGGAATAATATCATCCAAATATCCGTGAACGGGATAACAATTCTCTATTGGAATTAAATTTTCGGTTAAAAAATAAAGTGCAAAATAAACAAGCCATCCGCCAAGCCAAAGCAAATGCTTATATTCGGGTGAGGTAAGATTAGAAAAGCGAAGGTTTTTGTAACTGACAACGGGTTTTCTCATTTTCTTCCCTCCTGCTTATTATAAACGTATTGCTTCCTTGATTTATTCTCATAAGGAACAACCTTGTGAAGAGGTAAGCCTTGCGCAATTTTAGTTATTTCCTCCTTTAAATATTTGCAGATTCTTTCCCTCTCCTCATCAAGTTCGACTTCAGGATTAAAATATGTAGGCTTACCGATATATACCGTTTTGAGCGCCGGTGCAACATAGAAAGGCACAAACGGTACTCTTTCACCTGTCTTTTTGTAATAAAGCCTTGCGACATCAATAAAATTCTTTTGAAAATCGTTTACAATATGATTGTACTTGTCATAGCTCTCCGGAAATATTATAATATCTCGGTTATTTGAGAGTTCCTTTACTGTTGTCTTAAAGGTTTTCATAACACGAGTGTCCTTATACACAGGGATAGTATCAGCATTATTAAATATGCAAACAGCAATAGGCGCTATAATATATGATAGACATTTGTAAAACCAGCATATATACCTCGGCTTATTGCTCCAAAAATCCTTATATGCGTAAGCCGGCACTTCCTTTAGATACATCATCTCTTGGGCGCACCAGACTTTTTTTGCTCTCGGATAATACATCTCTCCACAAATCGGTCCGTTCATCTGGGTATGATTTCCGACAACTATT
Organism: Acutalibacteraceae bacterium; assembly: GCA_045593535.1. GTDB lineage: Bacteria > Bacillota > Clostridia > Oscillospirales > Acutalibacteraceae > UBA737. Next base: position 5,346 of record JAZNWW010000040.1, on the reverse strand, counting down.
GATGCTTGCTGTGGCAAATTGTCCGCACCCTGTACCTTTATTTTGTGATAAAAAAGCTTCACCAAAAAATATAACGGTTTATAGCATACACGTGAAATGACGCCCGGAGCATTCCTTTGACGCATAAAGACACTCCTTTCTTTTAAAATCATCAAGTATTGTACCACTTTTTGCATCAAATAACAAGTACGTCATACAGTAAACTTTTTGTTAACAATATGTGTGCGGATGTTACAGGGTTAATCGTTTTTTTGAGGTTTCGTTCTACACATTTTATTGCTTGACAAAAAAGTGTAAATCTAATATAATAATTGAGTTAATATATGGAGATGTATCGAAGTGGGGACGTTTGCGAGCGCTGCCCGTGGCAGAAAAAGCGAGCAATAAGGAGTGGCAGCGGTGAAAATTTTTAGGCGCTCCAAGCCGTCAAAAATTTTCGGCACCGCAACAGGACATAACGGACAGTCCGTTACCACTTCGAAAGCACCCTAAAAACTCAATGTTTTGCTTTTAACTTTTTAAGTTAAGTATATTTGGAGACGTATCGAAGTGGTCATAACGGACATGACTCGAAATCATGATGCCCCTTGAGGGACGAGGGTTCGAATCCCTCCGTCTCCGCCAAAACAAAAATCCCGTCGGCTTTTGTCGATGGGATTTTTGTTTTGTATTATTCACTATTTCAACACTTTCCTGCACCAAGTACGTTTTTTACAATTCGGACACTTTAAATAGCGGGTAGTACCCCTGTGCATCGCATTAAGCGCCTGTGTATAGGTAGGTACAATTTCGTGACCACAATTTTTGCACTTATAAGCACCTACGCTGACTTCAAGCTTTAAGGCATAAAAGCAAGGTATCAAAAACACAATGCAAATTCCAAGAACTGCGACAAGTTGCCACACACCTTCAGGTATCAAAAATGCGCAAATCGCAATGCCTGCAAACAACGATATCATACTCACAATCATTATCGCCCACATTGAAGTCCAAATTATCCTGTTTTTTTGTTCCAATTCTCTTGCCATATCGAGCAAAAGCTTCTCGGTTTTTTCGTTATTATTTTCCATAGTGATTTTCTCTCCTCGTAGCAATTCATTTACTGTGACACCTAAAATTTCACACAATTCTATCATAAGTGAGACATCAGGCAAGCCCTTTCCCCTCTCCCATTTAGAAACAGCTCTATCGGTGATTCCGAGTTTTTCAGCAAGAGCCGCTTGTGTCAAATTTTTATCTTTTCTTTGCGATGAAATAAATTCACCGATTTTGACTTGATTCATAAGCTCATCCTCCCTTTCGCATTTATAATATACTAAAACATTGTTCAAGTAAACACACCAACCGTTGAGTTTAGAGAAAAATTCATTCGTAACTAAATTATACTGTTTTTTCAAAATAATTCAACACATACAAAAATCCGCCCGAAAACTTGGGCGGATGAATTTTTTATCGGTGTTGATTGCAAAACGCAGAAAATTTTAATTATTTTGTCAAAATCAATTCTTTTGGAATCAATTCATAGTCATATAATACTTCCGAATGATTGTCCCATATTAATTCTTTATCTATTTGCTGATTTGTTTTTTTGTCCATTGATACTCTATAAATCTTTGAAACATTGTAATATTTTTCGCCCTCTTTTTGAATATGACGGTCTTCTTCAACTAAATCATAAGTGGTAGCTAATTCTTTAGTTGTTCTCAACTGCCCGCATAAATCTTCCTTTTCACACCATATACAAATTTGAAAATCCTGATTTGTATTATTTTTAAATCGGTAATCCACATAATTATAGCTCACAGATGTGCCCGAGCTCAAAGGTTCGCGCTTGCCCTCATCCGGTGCTAACGAATCAGAGTGTGTATGAAATTCAACAAGAGGTAAAGGACTATGTAAAACCATTTGGTTAATAGAATTGCCAAGATTGCATAAGCCACCGCCGACGGCTACAGTTAATTTATTTTTAATAAGCACTCGACCCGCACGATAGCCTCGGCGTTTTGATATTTTTCCTACAATTTTCCAAAATGAAAATACTTCACCGGGATGTATTATAATTCCGTCAATATGCCTTGAAGCAATGTCAATGTTTTTAGCTTTATTTATTTGAGTAGTAATATCCACACCAGGTGCACGTTTTATCATATTGGAACGAAACTCATATACCAAAACCGGTAATTTGTCATTGCTTTTTTGCTTTGCAAATTTTTCTTTGCTTAAAAAATCTTTTATATGTCTTTTAAGCGTTTCCTTTCCAACTGCTATTTTATAACAGATAGGATGTAAGTCACTAAACTGCCTTCTTTTGATTTTACCCATTTTTTGTTCCCCTTTTTGAAATATCTGACTTGATTATAGCACCTCTTTGTTTTTGCCGATACAATAATTTTACCATATTTTTGAAAAGAAATCAATATAACACAACCCCGTTCTCGTGTTGCAAAAATTTGCAAAATATGATATAATTCTACATGTTTGACACTTTTTGTCAATATTGGAGGGGATTTTGTGGGTAGGCCGGAACTAATTGTTATGTTGACAAATAATGATTTTACTGTTTCAAATGCTATCGATATTTTTGAAACGTGTAAATATTCTGAAGCAAAATTTTGGGGAATTAAAGAAAAAGGTTTGCCTTTAAAGCAAATGAAACAGCTTTTTAAGGCTTTCAAGCAATATGGAAAAACCGGCGTTTTAGAGGTTGTTGCCTACACAGAAAAGGAATGCCTGAACGGTGCACAAATGGCGGCAGAATGTGGTTGCGAAATTCTGCTCGGGACCTTATTTTTTGATTCTGTCAATAGTTTTTGCAAGGAACATAATATAAAATATATGCCATTTGTAGGAAATGTCAGCAATAGACCTTCGATTTTAGAAGGTGATATTGAAAAAATGAAAGCTCAAGCATTTGAGTACTTAAATAAAGGCGTCTATGGAATTGATTTGCTTAGTTACAGATACAAAGGTGATGTTGTAAATCTAAGCAAAGAGCTTGTTTCTAAAATTGATGCTCCGCTTTGTGTCGCCGGAAGTATAAATAGTTACGAGCGATTAGATTTGATTCGTGAAATTTCGCCTATGTTTTACACAGTAGGCAGCGCCTTTTTCGAACACCGATTTGGCGAAGAAATTTTTGACCAAATAAACAATGTTTGCAACTATATGAAAACGGCACTTGCTGAAAAATAAAATCAACCGCATAAAGCACAAAAACACCGTTCATCTTTCGATGAGCGGTGATTTTTTAAAACTGTTAAATTCTTCACCATCAATTTCTGTTTTTTGGTATTTGACATTTATATATATTTTTAAATCGTGCTATCTAACATTTGCTTTAAAACCGGGCGTATCACGCAAGCCATACGGAAAAAGCCTAAATCGTTGGGGTGACAGTTATCAGCAGAACAAAGATTACGATCGATTTCGCCGTAAAAAGTTTCGCCATCAATAAAATACACATTTTTGTCCCCCGCAGCAACAGCTGCGTCATAAGTCGCTTTTACAATATCACGGCGTGCCTTCATTTCATCATCATAAACTTCAGCCGGACGGGTCATCATAAGAATAGGAATATCAGGATGTACTTCTCTTATACGATCAAAAAACGGTTTATGAGTATTAGCAAGATGCTCAACTGTTGGTGCATTATGGTCATAATCATAAACAAACACACCCATATCAATGGTATTTATGTAATCGGCCATAACAAACTCGCCCTTGGCACTACCTGAAAATCCTAAATTGTAATAATCGAAATCAAGCCAGCGAGACAGCATAGCATTGTAAGCATTTGTTGAGCAGCAGCCGTGACCTCCCTCTGTAATTGAAGAGCCGTAAAAAACAACCGGCTTATCATACTTGTAGGGTGTAGGCTCGGTAACAGTCGCTCCATCTTCAACAGTGATTTCTATTGTCTCCACCTGCTCATTACGGGGAAAATATATCGTTATCTGTTCTAACTCTGAGGATTTATTAAATGTTTTTTCAAAAACCTTTGTATTGTAATCAGATGGATTCACAACTCCAAGATGTCTTGCATTTTCCCTTTCACCTAACATAACCTGTGCCGATTGACAAGCAAATATAGACATACCCATGTCAACAGATAGAGTTTTGAGAACTACCTTTACAGTAAATGTTGGCGAATCAGTTTTAAATGCTAATCGAGCGCCTGCACAGCGTCGTCCTAACAAACGGTCAAAATCGGGAAGCTGGTCCATAACCTCTTCAGGAAGTCTAAACAGACTTTGTTTTTCTTCAAAAAAAGGTATACCCGACACCTTTAAAGGTTTATCAAATACAGTATAAGTTCTCATAATTTCACCCTTAAAATCAATTTTTTATATTGTATCATAAAGTATAATTTATTTCAATAATTAAGTGTATAATTAAAATATCATCGGCTTTTTCGGGTAGATAAATTTTACTCTTCAACCTAATCTATTAGAATTTTTGATATGCGTTTTCGTTATGAGATGATTGTCTGTAAAAGCCACTCATAAGTGTGTGAAGCACATCATAACTCATAATTTTCCGAAGACAATGATAGTTATCAATGGTTAATCCCATAAAAATACCGCCCGAATTGCTTCGGGCGGATAGTTTTAGTTTTCGTGGGAAATTAAAGTTGTTTTATTTCAAGTGTTTACGCTAAAAAGTTTTGTCCCTTTTTTTGCGATTTCACGCTAAAACACTTTGTCCCATAACAATAACATGAAATCTTAATTATTTCATATCCTTGATAGCAGCCTGTGTTGCAATAGGCAAAAGTGGAATTATTTTTTCTTTTTAAAAAGGTTTTTTAAAAATTTGCCGCCTTCAGTTGCAATTTCAACTGCATTAGTAGCACGTGTATATTCATCAAACACACCGGCGCCAATCATTATATTACGCTTTTGAGAAATAAGTTCCTCCTTTGCCATTACAGTGGCATAATCCAAAACTTCCTCAGCCGATTCTTTTGCAATACGGGAACGGTCCTCTTTGAAAATTTCTTTTGCAGTTTCTTTTGAATGCTGCTTTTCCTCATTTGTCATATTATATGCTTTCGGGATACAACGAGTAAGCAGACTGTTGAAGCGCTCGCTTAGTTCGCTTGAAGCAAACTTATTTTCAAAATCCACGGCATCAGTTGCCGTATCACCCAATTTATTAATTTCATTAATAAAAGCTTCGACTTCGGGTTTTAGTTCTGCTGGCACCGTATAATATTTGTTGAAAAAGTCAACCCTTGAATTTACACATTGTGTTATATAGTCGTTCATAAAATCACCTCTCAATTTAATTATAGTAAAAATTAAACTTATTTGCAATAGAGAAACAAAAACACCTCGCAAAAAATCC
>JAZNWW010000039.1:0-10360 GCA_045593535.1 Acutalibacteraceae bacterium | reverse complement strand
GACTGTATTTTGGCGCATACAGGTCAGAATTATGACTACAATCTTAACGGAGTTTTCTTTAAGGATTTGAAGCTTCAAAATCCTGAGGTTTATAAAGTCGGATCGTAGCCATGTCGTTCTGTGAGCCAAGGAGTTGCAACCTAGAGTTGTCTTCCTAAGACCGCTTAGCCTCCGACTTATTTTGACTGTATTTTGGCGCATACAGGTCAGAATTATGACTACAATCTTAACGGAGTTTTCTTTAAGGATTTGAAGCTTCAAAATCCTGAGGTTTATATGGATGCGGTGGGCGATGATTTAGGCGAGACAGTAGGAAATATAATCAACTGCTCTTATAAGCTGATGAATCGGATTAAGCCTGATGCACTGCTTATTTTGGGCGATACAAATTCCTGCCTTTCGGCAATAAGTGCAAAGCGCCTTCATATTCCGATTTTTCATATGGAAGCCGGCAACCGTTGTAAAGATGAATGCCTGCCCGAAGAAACAAACAGGCGAATTGTCGATATCATATCTGATGTTAATTTGGCTTATAGCGAACACGCAAGAAAATATCTGCACGAATGTGGTCTCCCTAAAGAACGTGTTTATGTTACAGGCTCACCTATGGCAGAGGTTTTGCGTGCTAATTTAGATGAAATCAAGGCTTCTGATATTCATAGCCGTTTAGGACTTGAAAAGGGAAAATATATCTTGCTTTCTGCTCACAGAGAGGAAAATATCGATACCGAAAAGAATTTTTTATCACTCTTTACTGCAATAAATAAGATTGCTGAAAAGTATGATATGCCTATTCTTTACTCCTGTCATCCACGCTCCAAAAAGCGTTTGGAGGCAACAGGCTTTAAGCTTGATAAGCGTGTCAGAATGCACGAGCCGTTAGGCTTCTACGATTATAACTGTCTTCAAATGAATGCCTTTGCGGTGGTTTCCGACAGCGGAACACTCCCCGAAGAAAGCAGCTTCTTTACAAGTGTGGGAAATCCTTTTCCGGCTGTTTGTATCCGCACCTCAACCGAGCGCCCCGAAGCACTCGACAAGGCGTGTTTTGTGCTTGCAGGTATTGATGAAAAGTCACTTTTGCAGGCGGTAGAAACTGCGGTGGCATTAAATAAAGATAAGGAAAACGGAATCCCCGTACCTGATTATATTGATGAAAACGTTTCAACAAAGGTTGTGAAAATTATTCAGTCATATACAGGCGTTGTTGATAAAATGGTTTGGAGAAAATTTTAGTTTCGTTAACGCTTTTTTAAAATCTGTGATTTACAATGTCTAAAAAAACAAGGAGATTAAAATGCAGAATTTAGATTTGTTAACTGATATCGGAGAGGAAATTTTTGAACATACAAAGCCATACCGTCAACTTATGATGCGTTATAATTGTGCTATGCTTGAGGTCAAAACAAAGCTTGATGTGTTGAGCAGTCAACTAAGCGTTGAAACCGAAAACAACCCTTTTGAATCCATTCATTGCAGAATTAAAACACCGAAAAGTGTTGTCGCAAAGCTTAAAAGAACAGGACTTCCTATAACACTCCGAAGTATAGAAGAAAATCTTAACGATGTTGCAGGCATAAGGGTAATCTGTTCCTTTATTGATGATATTTATACGCTTTCAGATAGACTTTGCTCCCAAGATGATATAAAAGTTATAGAGGTTAAGGATTATATAAAAAATCCTAAATTCAACGGTTATAGAAGCCTGCATTTAATACTTGAAATACCCATATTTTTGCTTGAAGAAAAGAAAAATATGCGGGTTGAGGTGCAGTTTCGAACTATTGCAATGGACTTTTGGGCTTCACTTGAGCACAAGGTTAAGTACAAAAAGGAAATTGTTGACAACGAGTCTGTAACAGCCGAGCTTAAAAACTGTGCAGATGAGATTAACGCACTCGATATAAGAATGCAAGAAATCAAGCGAAAAATCTTAAATTGTTAAAATTTCTAATTGTCTTTGGGATATTGCCTTAAAAGGTGTATCCTAAAGACTCTTTTTTTGCCCCCAAAAATGTCAAAAAACTGTTAAATTCGTATTTGATTTATCTAATATGCTGTGGTATAATAAAATGTAAAATTATTTTTAAAAAACAGGAGAATTTTATGTCTTTTCCGCTCGAGAGAATAAGGAATTTTTGTATAGTGGCGCATATTGACCACGGTAAGTCAACCTTGGCTGACAGATTGCTTGAAAAAACCAAGTCTGTTGCCGAGCGTGATATGGAGGAACAAATCCTTGACAGTATGGATTTGGAAAGAGAGCGTGGCATTACTATTAAAGCTCACGCAGTTACTCTTTATCACACTGCAAAAGATGGAATTGAATATGAACTAAATCTTATTGACACACCCGGTCACGTTGACTTTAATTACGAGGTGTCACGTTCTCTTGCGGCTTGTGAGGGAGCGGTGCTTATCGTTGATGCTTCACAGGGTATTGAAGCACAAACTCTTGCAAATACTTATTTGGCGGTTGACCACGGACTTGAGATTTTACCTGTCATAAATAAAATTGACCTGCCCTCTGCCGAGCCCGACAGAGTAAAGGCGGAAATTGAGGATATCATTGGTATCCCCGCCGATGAAGCCCCGCTTATAAGTGCCAAAACCGGCATAAATATTGAAGAGGTTTTGGAAAAAATTGTAACCGACATTCCGGCTCCAAAAGGGGATAGAAACGAGCCTCTTAAGGCATTGATTTTTGACTCATATTACGACCCGTACAAAGGCGTTGTGGTTTATTTCAGGGTTGTGTCCGGAAAGATTAAAAGCGGTGATACAATTAAAATGATGGCAACCGGTGCCGAGTTCTGCATTGTTGAGCTCGGAAGAAAAAGGGCAACCTCACTTGAACCCTGCGATGTATTGGAGGCAGGCGAGGTAGGATATCTTTCAGCATCCATTAAAACTGTGAGTGAAGCCCGTGTCGGTGACACAATCACCTTAAAGGACAAACCGTGTGAAAAGGCACTCGATGGTTACCGCAAAGTAAATCCCGTTGTTTTCTGCGGTGTTTATCCGGCCGATGGCGCAAAATATCCCGATTTACGTGATGCACTCGAAAAGTTGCAGCTTAATGATGCTTCGCTTCTTTTTGAGGCAGAAAGCTCAAATGCATTAGGCTTCGGCTTCCGTTGTGGATTTTTAGGACTTCTTCATATGGAGATTATCAAAGAGAGACTTGAGCGTGAATATAATCTCGATTTAGTCACTACAGCTCCAAGTGTTGAATATAAATTTGTTCTTACAAACGGTGAGGAAATAACTGTCGATAACCCGACAAATTATCCTGACCCGGCGCTTATTGCCGAGGCGCTCGAGCCGGTGGCAGATGTTCATATTTACAGTCCAAGTGAGTATGTCGGTACAATAATGCAGCTTTGCGAGGAACGCAGAGGCTTTTATACCGATATGAAATATATGGGTGACCGTGTTGATATTCACTATGTAATGCCTATGGGCGAGATTGTTTATGACTTTTTTGATGCTTTAAAATCTCGCACAAAAGGTTATGCAAGCTATGATTATGAAACAAAGGGCTATGAAAAATCAAAGCTTGTAAAGCTCGATGTTATGTTGGCGGGTGATGTTTGCGATGCACTTTCTTTTATTGTGCATACTGATAATGCATATACACGAGCCCGCCGAATTGCCGAAAAGCTCAAGGATTATATTCCACGTCAGCTTTTCGAGGTTCCGATTCAGGTAGCAGTTTCGGGAAAGATAATTGCGAGAGAAACCGTAAAGGCTATGCGTAAGGATGTTTTGGCAAAGTGTTACGGTGGCGATATTACGAGAAAGAAAAAGCTGCTTGAAAAACAAAAAGAGGGTAAAAAACGTATGCGAAAGTTAGGCTCTGTTGAAGTTCCGCAAGAGGCTTTTATGGCAGTGCTTAAGCTTGATGAATAGTAGGTAGAAATTTATGGCTGAAAAGAGAACTAAAAGGCAAAAAGCAAAGACAAAAAGAAACCTTTTAATTGTGTTTGCGTGTTTTGTTTTGGCGTTAGTTATAGGAATAGTCGTTTTTGTGGTGGCGTCTTCCGGACAGGGCGAGGAATCCGAAAACAAACCCGAAACAGAACAAACCGAAACAGTAGAAGAAAAGGAAGAGGAGAAGAAAGAAGAACCTGAAATCGTGGTAAATACTACCGACCCGTTAATTGAGGGTAAATTAAATCCCGATTTCGAAATGCTGCTTCTTGTAAATGGTAAAAATCCGCTTCCTGATGATTATGATGCGAATATCAGAAAAGACCTTGTGACTATTGATAAAAAATATCGCAATAATGACAATGTGACCGACATACACAAGGATGTTTATCCATTTATTACCGCAATGGTAAAAGCAGCACAGGAGGATGGCGTTGATTTAAGGGTTTGGTCGCCTTTTCGTTCCTATGCGACACAGAACATTTTATTCCAAAATCAAGTTAATCGTGTCGGCGGGGATGAGGATTTAGCCGCAACTGTAGTGGCTCGCCCCGGTACCAGTGAACACAATACAGGTCTGTGCGCCGATTTTAATATGGCGAGTGATGCTTTTGAAAAGACCGAAATGTATAATTGGATGGTAGAAAATGCCGAGGACTATGGCTTTATTTTAAGATATCCTAAAGACAAAACCGATATCACAGGCGTTATTTATGAGTCGTGGCATTGGCGCTTTGTAGGAATAAATCGTGCTAAAGAAATTAACAAGTTAGGTCTTTGTTTTGAAGAATACATTGAATATATAAACGAACAGGGTTAAGAGGAAAATATGAAAAATATTGGTTTTGATAATGAAAAATATATAACTTTACAATCTCAAAATATCAGAGACAGAATAAATAAGTTCGGCGGAAAGCTTTATATGGAGTTTGGCGGAAAGCTGTTTGATGATTTTCACGCTGCCCGTGTGCTTCCCGGTTTTGAGCCTGATGCAAAGGTTAAAATGCTTTTGGAGCTTAAAAATGAGGCCGAAATTGTAATTGTCATAAATGCAGATGCAATCGAAAAAAACAAGCGCAGGGGCGACCTTGGTATCACTTATGACCTTGATACTTTACGCCTTATTGATGCTTTTCGTGAAATAGGTCTTTATGTAGGAAGCGTTGTAATCACCTGCTATACAGGACAACCTTTGGCAGAGGCTTTTGAAAAGCGACTTACCTCTTTGGGTATAAAGGTTTACAGACATTATCCGATTAAGGACTATCCTTCAAATATTCCGCTAATAGTGAGTGATGAAGGCTTTGGTAAAAATGATTATATTGAGACCACAAGAAAATTAGTAGTAGTAACAGCACCGGGTCCCGGAAGCGGAAAAATGGCGACCTGCCTGTCACAGCTTTATCACGAGCATAAGCGTGGTATTAAATCGGGATATGCAAAATTTGAAACCTTCCCGATTTGGAGTATTCCGCTAAAGCACCCCGTTAATGTGGCTTATGAAGCGGCGACTGCAGACTTAAATGATGTCAATATGATTGACCCCTTCCATCTGGAAGCGTATAACGAAAAGTCGGTAAATTATAACCGTGATATCGAAATTTTCCCTGTTTTGAACGCTATTCTTGAAACTATTTTGGGCGAGTCACCATACAAAAGTCCTACCGATATGGGTGTGAATATGGCAGGTTTTGCTATAGCAGATGATGTTATTGTATGTGCCGCCGCAAAGCAGGAGGTGCTTCGCAGATATTATTCCGCCCTCGTTAGTGTTCGTCAAGGTATGGGCGAGCCGAGTGAGGTCGCAAAAATCGAGCTTCTCATGAAGCAAATCGGTGTGACTGTCGCAGACAGACCTGTTGTAAATGCGGCACTTAAAAAAGCAGAAGAAACCTCTGCTCCGGCTGTTGCATTAGAATTGCCCGATGGCAAGATTATAACAGGTAAAACCTCAAGCCTTTTGGGTGCATCATCATCCTTGCTTTTAAATGCTTTGAAGGCTTTGGCTGACATACCCGATGAAGTTAATTTGATTTCGCCTACAATAATTGAGCCTATTCAAAAGCTTAAAACCGATATTTTAGGTAATCATAACCCGAGACTTCACACAGATGAAATTTTAATTGCGCTTTCTATTTGTGCGGCTACAAGCGATGTCGCCAAAAAAGCACTCGGCAATGCTTATAAACTAAAAGACCTTGAAGCACACTCAAGCGTTATTTTATCTCGTGTTGATGAAAATGTTTTCAAAAAGCTCGGTGTCAACATCACCTTTGAGCCAAAATATCAAACCAAAAAGCTCTACCATAATTAAAATTTAAAATATTGCCCGACAAAAAGCTAATACTATTTTTTGAGGTGGCTTTTGTGTTGGGCAATATTAAAAAAACGATTTTAGATATACTGATATATACTGTCGGCGGATTTATATATTCTTCTGCTGTGACACTTTTTATAACTCCGAATGAAATTTCACCCGGTGGAATTACAGGCGTTGCAACAGCTCTTTCCTTTGTTTCGGGGATACCGAGCGGTCTGCTTTTGTTCCTTTTTAATTTGCCACTCTTGATTTTAGGCTTTGTGAAATTGGGCGGAGTTTTTATTTTTAAAACAGCAATAGCTTCGGTTATTGTCTCGTTGACCTTGACTGTTACGGAATTTGTTTTGCCTGTTCCTGAGGTTGACAAAATTTTATCGGCTATTTTCGGTGGAATTATTATGGGATTCGGTATCAGTCTTATAATGCTTCGAGGAGCAACAACAGGTGGCGTTGATATTATTGCAAAGCTTGTTAACAGGCACCATCGGCACTTAACAGTCGGCAGAATAATTTTGATTTTGGATTTTGCAGTAATTTTATTTGCAACATTTGTTTATAAAAATATAGAAAGTGCACTTTACTCTACCGTTGTTATATACACCACCTCGTTTATGCTCGATTTAATGCTTTACGGTTCTGATAAAGGAAAACTGATATATATAGTAACAACAAATGAAAAGTTGCTTTGCTACAAAATAAATAATGAAATGAACAGAGGAGTCACCATAATATCTGCAAAGGGCGGATATACCGGTGAGGAAAAAACACTTTTACTTTGCACAGTAAGACGGCACGAGGTGTCGGCGCTTTATGGGATTATCGATGAAGTTGACCCGACCGCCTTTGTTGTGGTAGCCGAGGTCGGTGAAATTATGGGCGAAGGCTTTAAAGCGATAAAATAAAGGAGAGGATAAAATGGATTACAGAGATACACTCGAATATATACATTCGTTGGGATTTTTTTCTATGCCCGCTACGCTTGATAGAATAAAAAAAGCGCTTTTTCTTCTCGGCAATCCCCAAAACTCTTTTAAAACAATTCATATTGCAGGCACAAACGGAAAGGGCTCGGTTTCTACTATGATTGCCTCTGTTTTGAAAACCACCGGCATAAAAACAGGACTTTTTGTTTCACCGTTTATTATAGATTTCAGGGAAAGAATACAAATAAACGGTGAATACATAAGTGAAAGCGATTTATGCTTTTATGCTGACAAGGTAAAAAACACAAATGTTGCCCTTACCGAGTTTGAATTTATTACAGCTCTGTCTTTTCTTTATTTTGCCGATAAAAAAATCGAGGTTCTCGTTTGTGAAACGGGACTCGGCGGCAGATTTGATGCAACAAACGCAACCTGCAATAAAATCACCTGCGTAATCACAAAAATCGGTCTTGACCATACAGCAGTTTTGGGCGATACCATAGAAAAAATCGCTGAAGAAAAATGCGGAATTTTAAGGGACTGTCCGACAATTTCCAATCCTTGTCAAGAGATACTGGCGCTATCGGTTATAAAGAAAAAAGCTGACAAGCTCATAGTGCCTCAATTAGAAGAACTCGAAATCATCGAAAAAGGTTTTGAAAACACCTATATATATAAGGGCGAAAAATACACCTTAAATTTAATTGGCGATTACCAGATTGAAAACTCCCTTACTGCAATAGAAACACTTAAAAATTGCGGTATCGATATTTCTTATGAGGATATATATAAAGGAATAAAAGCCGCATATTTGCCTGCACGTATGGAAGTGGTATCAAAAAAGCCACTCATCATAATTGATGGAGCACATAATCCCGATGGCGCTTTTGCTTTGGTCAAGGAGCTTAAAAAGCTCGAAGGCAACGTTACAGCTGTAGTGGGTATGTGCCGAGATAAGAACTATGAGGAATTTTTAAAATCTACACTCCCTCTTTGCAAAAATGCGGTTGTAGTCGAAATAGAAAATACACCTCGTTCACTATCTTTAGATGAGATTTTTCTAACTGCTTCTAAATACTGTGAGGCAGAAAAGGCAAATAACTACAAAAACGCCATAGAAATTGCAAAACAAAAATCAATGGGGAACCCGATTTTTGTTTTCGGGTCACTTTATTTGGCATCGGGAATAAGACCGTATTTACTTTAAAAATATTTTTATCAATACAACTTAATATGACAATTTTTTTAAGGACAAGCCTTTATACTAATTAAGGGCTTGTCTTTATTTTATGTTTGGAGGTAATTTGATGTCAGTAGAAATAAATGTCACAGGCGAGGTTGTCACCGCTTATTTAAAGGGTGAGCTTGACCACCATACAGCAAGAGCGATGAGGGAGGAAATCGACAATGCCATAGAACTGAATATGCCGACTATGTTAGTGCTTAATTTCGGCGAAATCAGTTTTATGGACAGCTCGGGTATCGGACTTGTTATGGGAAGGTATCGCAACTTGCAAAAAACAGGAGCCGGACTTCATATAACCGATACGCCGCCGCAAATTTACAAAATGCTTAAAATTGCGGGTATAGAAAAATTAGCAAAACTTGATGAGAGGTAAAAAATATGAAAGCAAAAAACAAATTCAGTATGACACTCGTTTCACGTTCTTCAAATGAGAGCTTTGCAAGAGCGTGCGTTTCTGCCTTTGCGGCACAGCTTGACCCCACACTTGAAGAAATAAACGATATAAAAACCGCTGTCAGCGAGGCGGTAACCAACTGTATTGTTCACGCATATAAGGAATCAATCGGCAACATATATATAATGTGTGAATTGTTTGAGGACAATTCTATACGAATTAAAATCAGAGACAAGGGCTGCGGAATCGAAAATATCGAAAAAGCAATGGAACCGCTTTTTACTACTGTCGGTGGTGAGCGAGCAGGTCTTGGATTTGCTGTTATGCAGTCTTTTATGGATTACATAAAGGTAACTTCTAAAAAAGATAGGGGAACAACTGTGGTTATGATTAAAAAAATTAGTCGCAGGTTTACCTTGAATGCCTAATGCTCTGGCAGAGCGTGAAAGGTTTATTGAGGAGAATTTAGGACTTGTCCACTCGATATGTAAACGTTTCACAGGCAGAGGTATCGAATACGATGACCTTTATCAAGCAGGCTGTATGGGACTTGTCAAGGCGTATGATGCTTTTGACAAAACAAGAGGACTTATGTTTTCAACCTATGCAGTGCCTGTGATTATGGGTGAAGTCAGGCGACTTTTTCGTGATGGCGGTTCTGTCAAGGTTTCAAGAAGTGTAAAAGAATTGTATTTAAAGATAACAAAGGAAAAACAAAGGCTCGAACAAAAGCTTTGCTGTGAACCGAGCATATCACAAATAGCATCCGCCTTGTCGGTCAGCGAGGAGGAGGTTGCTGAAGCGGTTTGTGCTTGTCAGGCAACGGTATCGCTAACCTATGATAGTGATGATGGTATAAAGGAAAGTGATTTACCAACAGAAAGTGTCGAGGAGGCTGTCACAAACAAGCTGATTTTAGATGAAGCCTTTAAAATATTGGATGATACCGAGAAACAGCTTATGATGTATCGCTATTTCAAAGGATTCACTCAAACTAAAACCGCACAAATATTGGGTATATCACAGGTTAAGGTTTCGAGAATGGAAAGAAGAATATTAGAACGGCTGAAAAACTTTTTGGAATAAAAATGCTTGTGGTCGAAAAGTGCATAAAAACACAATATATTGGAAGGTTTTTGTGCATAAAATACTAATCGAAAAATTTTTGATTTTTTTTGAAAAAAAGTGTTGACAAAGGGGGATGGTTGTGGTATTATAATCGAGCGCCATAAAAAAGGGGCGCGGTAACGGACCTTGAAAATTAAACAACGACAATAATAAGGACCCGACAATTCTTAAGAGAAATCGAGAGAAAAGTCAAGTGTACTTTAAAAAGTAAACGGACAGAAAAAATGCGTCAGCATTAAATTAGAATGAGCTAAAAAGCTTATCTAAAAAGGTTTTAACACCTTCGGGTGTTGAGATATAATTTTTTAGAGAGTTTGATCCTGGCTCAGGACGAACGCTGGCGGCGTGCCTAACACATGCAAGTCGAACGGAGTGTTTCGCTGAATTGATGTAAGCTTGCTTATGGATTTTCTTGA
>JAZNWW010000038.1:0-3176 GCA_045593535.1 Acutalibacteraceae bacterium | reverse complement strand
CCGCGGGACCCATTTATGGGTAGTAAGTAGTTATTGCATGGCTGGCAGGCCAACCTTAAAACGCACTTGTGCGTAGCCAGTATCGTTTAGGGCTATGCCCGAAAATGAAATACCACCCGCTATGCGGGTGGATATTTATTTTTAATTCTTATATTCATTTTCAATAAAGGAAATACATTTGTCTCTTTTATGTTTTGAAAGGTTTCTTAAAATTTTAATTATAGATTTTTCACTATCAGTGAGCTTTGGTGTGGGATAATAGCGATTGGACTTTGTTTTTTGGTGGGGCTTAATTATTTTTATGGATTTGTTTTTAATTTCGCCGTATAGCAAAATCCTCACATCGACATTTAAAAATTTTGCAATTTCAACTATCTTATCGCACGTAATATTTCCGCTACGTTCCATTTGAGAATAGGTTGTGCATTTCATATTAAGCAAATTCGCCATTTGGGATTGCGTATAGCCTTTTTTAATTCGTTCTGCTTTTACTCTTTGGTTTATCTCAAGCGACATATTTTACCTCTAAAAACAAAAAAGTGCGCAACCGAAGTTACGCACGAAAAACGCATAACTTCATTTGCTGCGACACAAATTTTTATAGTTTCACAAAATGCGAAAACACAAAAGTATGCGTTTTTACCAAAGTAAAAGCACATCTTGTGAAACTAAATAATATTAAATTTGTGTCGCAAGTTAATTATACCATTTAAAAATAATCTTGTAAAGAAAAAAATAAAATCAAAAAATACATATCTGTCAAGAAAAAAACTTGACACAGGAAGAAAAGTGTGATATACTCTATTCTCGGTGGGGAGTGAAGTGTATGAAAGATTTATATGTTTCGGCTTTGCTTGATGTTTATGGCTTTGCTTTGAGTGAAAAGCAACGTTTACTCACCGAATATTATTACGATGATGATTTATCCCTTTCGGAAATTGCCGAGAACGAGGGAATCACACGCCAAGGTGCGAGTGATTTAATCAAACGCTCGGTAGCACAGCTTAAAGCCTTTGAGCAAGAGTGTGGTTATTGCGAAAAATTTGCAAAGCTTAAAAAACTTGCCGAGGAAAAAAGTGATATTTCCAAAATTATTTCTATAATTGATACTTTATGAATGATACTTTATGAAGGAGTGACTTATAGTGGCATTTGACAATTTATCCGATAAATTGGCCGGCGTATTCAAGCGTTTGCGTTCACGTGGTAAGTTAAGCGAAGCGGACGTTAAAACCGCTATGCGTGAAGTGCGTTTGGCTTTACTTGAAGCCGATGTTAACTATAAGGTTGCAAAGGACTTTACAAATACCGTCACCGAAAAATGTATCGGTGAAAATGTTATGGAAAGCCTTACTGCTCCGCAAATGGTTATCAAAATTGTTAAGGAAGAGCTTACCGCCTTGATGGGTAACGAGCAGGCTCGACTCAACAATTCAAATAAAATTCCGACTGTTATTATGATGTGTGGCTTGCAGGGTAGCGGTAAAACCACCCACTCGGCAAAGCTCGCAAAATATTTGAGAGAAAAGGGACACAGACCGCTTCTTGCCGCTTGCGATATTTACCGCCCTGCCGCTATTGAGCAGTTAAAGGTTGTAGGCAAGGCTGTCAACACACCTGTTTTTGAAATGGGAACAGAAAAGCCCGAGGTTATCGCAAAAAAAGCAGTAGCGTATGCGAGAGATTATGGTCATGACTATTTAATTCTTGATACCGCAGGCCGACTTCACATTGATACCGAGCTTATGGACGAATTAAAGCGCATAACCGAGGCGGTCGAGGTTCACAACATTTTGCTTGTAATTGATTCAATGGTCGGTCAGGATGCAGTGAATATAGCAAAGTCCTTTAATGATATATTAGAGCTTGACGGCGTTATTTTGACCAAGCTTGATGGTGATACCCGTGGCGGTGCAGCGCTTTCTGTAAAAGCTGTTACAGGAAAGCCGATTATGTTTGCGGGTGTGGGTGAAAAGCTCGATGATTTAGAGGAATTTCACCCCGACAGAATGGCTTCTCGTATTTTGGGTATGGGCGATGTTCTCTCCCTTATTGAAAAGGTAGAAAGCGAAATCGATGAGAAAAAAGCCGAGGAAGCAGCAAGGCGACTTCAAGAAAACAAGTTTGATATGAACGATTTGCTCGACCAATTCAAGCAGATTAAAAAAATGGGCTCATTAAAGAGTATTCTTTCGATGATACCTGGTGTGGAAAAGCAAATACGCAATGTTGATATCGATGACAGACAGCTTCTTCGTATTGAGGCGATTATTACCTCAATGACCAAGAAGGAAAAGGCAAAGCCCGATATAATAAATGCTTCCCGCAAAAAGAGAATTGCGGCGGGTTCGGGTGTAAAGGTTGAGGATGTAAACCGACTTCTTCGCCAATATGAGCAGATGAAAAAGATGTTCAAGCAGATGAACGCAAAAGGCGGAAAACGCAAAATGCTTAAGGGTATGAATATGTCGGGTGGAATGCCCGGTGGTTTTAATAACTTTGGTTTTTAAGATTTATCTTTTAAAACATATAACTTTTATAAATTTCGGAGGTGTAATTTAAAATGGCAGTAAAAATCAGACTTCGCAGAATGGGTGCAAAGCGTGCTCCTTTTTATCGTGTAGTTGTTGCAGATTCAAGATTCCCCAGAGATGGTCGTTTTATCGAAGAAATCGGTACCTATGACCCTACTCGTGACCCTGCAGCAGTAAACATCGATGCAGACAAGGCAAAGAAATGGATTGCAAACGGTGCACAACCTACCGATACCGTTAAGGCTTTACTCAAGAAAAACGGTGTACTCTAATATTGTGAGGATAAGCAAATGAAAGAGCTTTTAATCTCTTTGGCTACAGGACTTGTAGAAAATCCTGAGCAAGTTTCGGTAGAGGTTGATGAGCCCGATGCTGACGGCGTAATTGTTTATCGTTTACGTGTAGCTGAAAGCGATATGGGTCGTGTTATCGGAAAGCAGGGCAGAATAGCCACTGCTATTCGTGTGGTAATGCGTGCGGCCGCTGCAAGAAACAATCAAAATATTGCAGTCAAAATTGACTAAACAAAAATGCGTATCAGATTTTAAAATCTGATACGCATTTTTTTATTTCATACTATCTGAAAGTGCATTTTCCATTTTTTTGTAAATCATATCGCCGATTTGTTGTGTGTTGTGACTC
>JAZNWW010000037.1:0-17107 GCA_045593535.1 Acutalibacteraceae bacterium | reverse complement strand
GTGAAATCGTTCGCTTACGCTCACGGTGAAATAATTTACTCCGTAAATTGTGAAATTTGATGCTATCGCATCAAGTGAAATTAAATCCACCCACTCGCCGTCGAGGCGAATTTCACACGCCGCAGGCGTATTTCACATTGCAAAGCAATATTTCACCCACCCGCAAGGGTGGATTTAGTTGAAAACGACAGATTCCTGTCGGAATCTGTCGTTTTCTGGCTGGGGTGGCAGGATTCGAACCTACGCATGCAGCAGTCAAAGTGCTGTGTCTTACCGCTTGACGACACCCCAATGTGTCTATAAAATTTTAAAAATCCATCGCTATGCAAAGCATAGCGATGAGTTGTGGGGTGGAAGATGGGACTCGAACCCACGGTCTCCAGTGCCACAAACTGGCGCTTTAACCAACTAAGCTACATCCACCATAGCGCAAAGTCTATTATAACATAAAACTTTCATTTGTCAACAAAAATTTGAACTTTTTTACAATTAAATTTTAAAGTCCTCAGCAGAGTAATTATCAGAGGGCTGCAGTCTCACAGGTGTGCGTTTCAAAGGGTCGTATTTATACTTTCTACACTTGTCCCCTGCTTCCATTATACCCTTTTTTAAGCACAAAACCTCATTTGTGAATTGAGATTTATTTCCGTGTACACAATATTCACATCTTTTGGGTAATTTTTTATTAAAAGCCTTGTTTCCCATATTTTTACGTTCCTTTACTTCTTTGCTATAATCATACCACATCATCTCTTAATTTCCAAGCACTATTTTTTGTAGTAACGCTAATTAAAAAAACTATAACCATCATTAAAAGAGAAAAACAAAGCATTGGATTAGTAAAAATATTTCCATAATCTAAAACTATTCCTTGCGATGTTTTTACGACAACACCAATTATTTTCACAAAAAGCTTTGTAAAAGCTGCAGTCAAAATTCCATTAAAAACTCTTGACAAAACAAAAGTGAATTTATTGATTTTAAAATTTTTCACAACACTTAAAATTTGCAACCAAATTGAAACACCTGAAAAGCCGAGCAAAAAGGCAATTACATATACATTTTTTGTTTTTGAGAGAGCGTTTGTAATCTCTAAAAACATTGAAATTTTATTTAATATTACTAAATTTTGCGAGAAAAAATCGAGATATGAAATAATGAAACTGAAAAATATCACAAAAACGCAAACCGAAATTATCGCAGTCGAAGTATCGTAAGCAGATAAAACAAAGTTGTCAGAAATGGTTATTCTTTCTGCCTTTTTTGTAACATTTGGTCTATCACAATTCTTGAAAAATCGAAGTAATTGCAAAACAATTATACTGCTCAAAACTCCTGCAAAATAAAGAATTAGTCCGATTTCTTTTGAAGAAAATATTCCTAATCCGACTACAGAAACCGAAAATGCCGGGCCGGGATTTACAAAAGCCAAAATCAACTGCCCTGCCCTTTTTTTGCTCATTCTTTCTTCTTTTACTTCCTCATTTAAAAGCTTGGCACCAAGCGGAAAACCACCGATTAGCGACAAGAGAAAAAGTACAAATTCGTTAGAATTTATGCCTAATAAAAAATGCGTTATTTTATCAAATTTTTTTGAGCTTTTTAAGAGTCTGCTTTTTACTAAAAATATCGATAAAAATGTAAACGGAAAAAGAGAAGGTATAATCACATTACCGCAAATTTGAAGCCCACGAAATGTTCCGTGTCGCCCGACAGTCGGGTTTGTTATCAAACTGACAATAAGTAAAATCACTGCAAAAAGAGCAAAAATTTCAGTTAAATTTTTCTTCAAAAAAATCACCGCTAAATTTATATGCTTTTTGAATTATTATAATAACTCCTTCATAAACTTTAAGGAACGGAGGTTATATCTTGGGAGAAAAAATCAAACTCGAAACGGTAAAAAAGAAAGAAAAATGGAGCTTTTTGGGAGGAAATGAGGTTCTGAGTGATTACAGAATTGAATTTTCCGGCAACAAGGTTTTCTGTCTTGAAGGCTGTCAAACAGTAGAGGAATATTCGGAAGATTACACGAAAATAAAACTGAACAAGGGTTTTCTTATCCTTTACGGAAAAGATTTGAATATCACTAATTTTGAAAATCAAAGCATCACAATCAAGGGCGAATTTTCAACATTAGAATTTTTAGTTTAAGTTGCAACAAGGAGATGAAAAATGCTTTATTTATACCGTTATTTCAAAGGCTTTTTGGAAATATCAGTAACAGGTGAAAGAAATGAAATTTTTCTTAATATTGCTGCCAAAAACGGAATTACTATTTGGAACACACATCTTGTAGGAAAAACAATAAAAACCAATATTTTAATAGATGATTTTAGAAAATTGCGGAAATTGTTGCGCAAAAAAGGAATTAGGATACATATACTCGCACGCAAAGGACTGCCCTTTAAGACCGAGAAAAACAAGAAAAGATTAGGTTTTTACGTGGGATTTATTTTGAGTCTCATTTTTTTAGAGATAATGTCGGGATACATCTGGGTAATTGACATTAACGGTAACGATAAAATATCCGATGAGGAGATTTTATCGGCTTTATCGAGCATAGGTATTAAAGAAGGCATAAAAATCAGTGATATCAATCCAAAACGAGACCGAGAAAGACTGATTCTGCTTTCAAATGAAATGTCCTGGTCCTCCCTCAATATTGAGGGCAGTCGCCTTACAGTAAATATACGGGAAATAGACAAAAATGAGGATGCCAAAACAGCAACTAATTTAAAGGCCGAATCTGATGGTATTATCAAAAGAATTGATGTCACAATCGGTAACTGTATAGTTAAGCCGGGCGATATTGTAAGAAAAGGCGATTTGTTGGTTTCGGGTATTGTCGAAAAAGGAAACGAAACTGTTTTCACAAAATCAAAAGGCGAAATAATTGCCGAAATCTCAGAAGATTACACCTTTTACAAGCCTTACAAAAAAACCGAAATGCTTAGCACAGGAAAGGTGAAAGAAAAAAGTGTGCTCGAAATTTTCGGTATCAAAATTCCTCTTTACTTAAGCAGAGAAACCGACACTTATACTTCGAGCACCGCTACACGTCAGCTTGAATTGTCAGGAAACAAAATCCCTATAAAAATACATACAAAAGAATTTCACTACACGCAAGAACACATTGCAATTTATCAAAAAGAGGACCTCTATACCCTGCTTGAAAATGAATTTGAAAACAAGCTCAAAACAGAAAAAATCGAAAGCTACACCATCAAAAAGAAAGAATTTATTGAAACGGATGGCGGAATAAGTTTGAGAACCACAATAGTTTTCGAGAAAAATATTGCAGTAAGTGAGAAAATGCTTACGAATCAATCTGCCGAGTAAAGCTTGTAAAATTCACTGTAAAGACCGTTTTTGGAAAGCAATTCCTTATGAGAACCCGATTCCTCAATACCCTTTTCAGTGATAACCAAAATTCTGTCAGCGTTTTTAATGGTTGTAAGTCTGTGGGCTATGGTGATAGTGGTTCTTCCCTTTGCCAAACGCTCAAGAGAAGCTTGTACCAACCTTTCACTTTCGTTATCAAGTGCACTTGTTGCTTCATCAAGTATCAAAATCGGCGGATTTTTAAGGAAAACACGTGCAATAGAAATTCTTTGCTTTTGCCCACCTGAAAGCTTGACTCCTCGCTCACCGACATAGGAATCGTAACCGTCAGGAAGTGATGAAATAAACTCGTGAGCGCCGGCATTTTTTGCAGCTTCAATTATTTGTTCTAAAGTGGCTCCCTCTTTTCCGTAAGCTATATTCTCACGTATTGTACCCGAAAAGAGATAGACATCCTGGGCTACTGTTCCGATATTTGCACGTAAAGATTTTAGAGTTATATCATTTATGTTTTTACCATCAATTAAAATTTCGCCCTTTGAAATTTCATAAAATCTTGGAATAAGGGCTGAAATTGTCGTTTTGCCGCCACCCGAAGGACCGACCATAGCGATATTTTCTCCTTTATTTATTTTAAGGGAAAAATTTGATATAACGTTGGAGTCATTGTCATAAGAAAAGGTTACGTTTTTGAACTCAATTTCACCCTCAACATTCTGAATATCTGTCGCATTTTTGTTATCCTTGATTTCAGGCTCGATTTCCATTATCTCACAAAAACGCTCAATACCTGTCATACCTCGCTGAAATTGCTCTGTAAACTCGACAATACGCCTGACAGATGTCATAAGTGTCGAGACAAACATCAGATATGCTACATAATCGCCGGCCGATATACTGCCATTTTTAAGAAAGAATGCACCTGCTACTACAACGATTATATACATAAGTCCATCAAAAAGTCTGGTCGAGGACTGAAAAGCGCCCATTACAAAATAAACCTTTGATTTAATTTTTAAGAAAAGACTGTTGCCTTTGTCAAATTTTTCAAGCTCACTTTCCTCGTTTGCAAATGATTTGACAACACGAATACCCAAAAGGCTGTCTTCAACTCGGGAGTTAAGCTCGGCAATTTGCTTTCTTGACTCTCTGAATCCGTCTTTCATCTTTTTTCTGAAGAAGGACAGAACAATTACCATAACCGGAATAACGGCAAAAACAATAACGGTTAGCGGTACATTAACTGTGCAAAGAATGACAAAGGAACCGATTATTTTTATCGCCGCTATAAAGATTTCTTCGGGACCGTGATGTGAAAACTCGGTAATATCGAACAAATCGTTGGTAATTCTCGACATCAAAGAGCCGACCTTTGCGCTGTCATAGTAAGAAAATGAAAGCTTTTGCAGGTGACAGAAAAAATCGTGCCTCATATCTGACTCGATTTTAGCGCCCATAATGTGTCCGACAGATGCCATATAATAATTGGCAACGGTGTCGATAATACGCAAAAATATGTAAAGAAAAGCAATTTTAAGTATAAACTGTGTGGTAAGTAAAGCGATGTTTTGTGTTGCATTTTCGGTTATATTTCTGACTATCATTGGAAGCACTAACTCACAAACAGTCGTAAGTGCCGCACATATTAAATCGAGTATCAAGGTGAATTTATACTTTTTATAATAAGGCAAAAATGCCCTCAGCAGTCCTTTTTTCTTCTTGTTTTTCATAAAAAATACCCTCTTTTAAAGACTCAAACCAAAAGCAGTGATATTTTCGTATCACTGCTTTTATACTATATGCTGAATAATAAATCTCCATAACTCGGATAAGGCCAAGAGGCAGCCGGCATAACACTTTCTGCGCTGTCAGCATACTTTCTGATATCTGTCATCAAGCTTAAAATTATATCGTGATAAAGCTTTGCCTTGTGATATACATCCTTTGTATGTTCGGCAGTAGCCACCGCCATTTTAAGCTCACCCGTGAGGTTGAAAATTTCACTGTTAGCGGCAGAAAGCCTTGCTATCAGTTCACGCTCAACGGTGGAGCTTACACCGCCCAAGCTATTTTTATTAAGTACAGATTTGCACAATTTATCGGTATAGGTTGTAATTGCGGGCACCACTTCCCTATTCATCATATCAATGAGTGTGAGTGCCTCAATATGTAATATTTTTGAATAGTTTTCGAGAATAATATCAACACGTGAATTGATTTCAAGTTGGTTTAATACCCCGTGCTTTGAAAGCATCTCAACATTCTTGTCAGATTTTAAAAGAGGCAAAGCATCAACCGTACTGCGAAGGTTCAAAAGGCCTCTTTTTTCAGCCTCTTTTTCCCATTCCTCTGAATAACCGTCACCATTGAATATAATTCTTGAATTGTTATCAACCACTTCTTTTATAATAGCCTTGACTTCACTTTCGAAATCATCAGCTTTTTCGAGTCTGTCGGCAAAAATGGAGAAAACCTCTGCTACCATAGTGTTAATCATAACGTTTGTGTCTGAAATTGAAGAAGCAGAGCCCAACATTCTGAACTCGAATTTATTACCTGTAAAGGCAAATGGAGAGGTACGGTTACGGTCAGTGTTATCCTTGCGGAAAGCGGGGATAACCTCTGATCCGATATTCATTTTTTCGCTCTTTGTATTGCAGGCATGTGTGCCCTTTGCAATAGCTTTTAAAATATTTTCAAGCTCATCACCAAGAAAAATCGAAATAATTGCGGGTGGAGCTTCATTAGCACCGAGTCTGTGGTCATTTCCGGCAGTAGCAACAGAAATACGAAGTAGTTCCTGATGCTCATCTACAGCCTTGATAACAGCTGCTAAAGTGAGCAAGAAAAGAAGATTTTCTTCAGGCTTTTTGCCAGGTTTTAAAAGATTTATACCCGTATCTGTAGAAAGCGACCAGTTATTGTGCTTACCGCTGCCGTTAACACCATCAAAAGGCTTTTCGTGTAAAAGGCAAACAAGACCGTGCTTGAGTGCTGTCTTTTTCATCATTTCCATTGTAAGCTGGTTATGGTCGGCAGCAATATTTGTTGTAGTAAAAATTGGAGCTAATTCGTGCTGTGCGGGAGCCGCCTCGTTATGCTCGGTTTTAGCAAGAACACCAAGCTTCCAAAGCTCTCGGTCAAGCTCACGCATAAATGCCGCTACCCTATGCTTTAAAACACCGAAATAGTGGTCATCCATTTCCTGTCCTTTAGGTGGCATAGAACCAATTAGTGTTCTTCCGCAATAAACCAAATCGGGACGCTTGTCATACATTTTTTTGTCAACTAAAAAATACTCCTGCTCCGGACCTACTGTAGTATTTACCCGCTTAACATCTGTAAGTCCGAACAATTTCACAATGCGAAGAGCTTGCTTATTTATAGCATCCATACTGCGAAGAAGCGGTGTTTTTTGGTCTAATGCTTCACCTGAATAGGAACAAAAAGCGGTAGGAATACAAAGTGTTTCATCCTTTATAAAAGCGTAGGAGCTTGGATCCCAAGCGGTGTATCCACGAGCCTCAAATGTGGCACGAAGTCCGCCCGAAGGAAAAGAGGAAGCATCAGGCTCACCTTTTATAAGCTCTTTACCCGAAAACTCCATAATAATACTGCCATCTTCTCTTGAGCTGATAAAGCTATCATGTTTTTCGGCAGTAATACCTGTCAGAGGTTGAAACCAGTGAGTATAATGGGTAGCGCCTTTTTCAATTGCCCAATCCTTCATAGCGTTAGCCACAACATCAGCAATACTGCTGTCAATAGTTTTTCCCTCTTTTATTGTGCTTTTTAAAATGTTATATACCTCTTCAGGCAAACGTTCTTTCATTACAGAATCGCCAAAAACATTTATCCCAAACAGCTCATCAATCTTTTCCACTTATACTTCCTCCAAGTTTGAAAAATACACAATAAATTATAACTTTTTTACCCTTATTTGTCAATTACCATTAAGCAATATTATTCGATAAAACAAGGATTTTCAAAGACTTGCTTTAAATATTCAGAATACAAATAACTGTTCCTTAAAGTAAGTGTGCCGGAATTATTTTCAAAAAGCTCTTCTAACTGTGAGTCATCTATTCCCTCTTTAGCGATTTTTTTTGAGATATTTTTAGCTAATATCTTCAAATTTTCCTCACTTGAATCTTCTGTTATCCAATCACTCACTTGATTTCCCGTAAGATTTAAATTTTCATTGTTTAAGCTTAACTCTATACCTCCAAGTGAGTCCACTAAATATTCAAGTTCTGTTTGAGAAAAGGTGTAAGAATAATCAATTTTATATCCCGATTTAAGTGCCTCGAAAACCACATCATCGAATATATATAAGGCTTTATTTTCGGTGAAATCGAGCCCTAAAAAAAATTCGCTTTTATTATACTTTATCATAATACCAACCGATTCAGGTTCGCTGTAATATGGGACATTTTCGGTTTTTTCCTCAGTTTTCACCACTTCGTTTTTATAAAAGCCACAAAAAGCCACTATAAAAACAGAAAAAATAATTAACGAACTAAAAAGGCTTTTAAAATATAACTTCTTACTATATGTCAAAATTTCATCACCATATAAGAGTTTGCCCAAAAAAAGAAAAAAACAGCACTAACGGAAGGTACTCTTGAGGACAAAATGCCTGAAAAAGCAAATTTTTCCTTAAGAATACGTTCCGAAAAAGTGCTGTTTTTAAAATTTTATGCTTCCATTAAGCTCCTGAATTCATCGCCTGAAATTTTTTCTTTTTCGAAAAGAATTTTAGCGACCTCGTGAAGCTTGGGCATTGCGTTATTGAGAAGCTCTAAAGCCTTCTTATACTGCTTCATAACAACCGACTCAATTTCTTCATCGATTACTGCGGCTGTTTTCTCGGAATAGTTAGGAGTTGAAGAAAAGTCTCTGCCTAAAAATACTTCATTATTGTCATCACCATAAGCTACAAGACCGAGCCTGTCACTCATACCGAATTTTGTAACCATTTTGCGAGCCAAATCGGTAGCTCTTTCAATATCATTTGAAGCGCCTGTACAAACATCATCTTGAGTAAGCTGTTCAGCAGCACGGCCGCCTAAAAGCGAACAAATTTGTTCAAGCATTTGATTTTTTGAGGTGTGTCCTTTTTCAACAGTCGGCAAATACATTGTATAGCCTGCCGCCATACCACGCTGGATAATAGAAATTTGATGAACGGGGTCTTGTGTCGGCAAGAAATATGACACAACTGCGTGACCTGCTTCGTGATAAGCAGTAACCATTTTATCCTTGTCGCTTACAATGTGCGATTTCTTTTCAGCTCCCATTACAACCTTAATTGTAGCTTCCTCAATTTCCTCTTGGGTAATCGCCTTTTTCTTATGGCGAACAGCAAGTAAGGCTGCCTCATTTAAAAGGTTTGCAAGGTCTGCACCGGTAAAACCTGAGGTGGATTTTGCGATGGTTGCAAGGTTTACATCGGGGCCTAATGGCTTTCCACGTGAGTGAACCTTTAATATTTCCTCTCTGCCCTTTACATCGGGATAATTAACGGTGATTTGTCTGTCAAAACGACCGGGACGCAAAAGCGCCTTATCGAGTATGTCAGGGCGGTTAGTAGCCGCCATAACAATTACACCTTCGTTAGCGCCAAAGCCATCCATCTCAACCAACAACTGATTAAGTGTTTGCTCTCTTTCATCGTGACCACCGCCGAGACCTGCACCTCTTTGGCGACCGACAGCATCAATTTCATCAATAAAGATAATAGCGGGAGCTTCCTTTTTAGCCTCTGCGAAAAGGTCTCGTACACGAGAAGCGCCGACACCAACAAACATTTCAACAAAGTCAGAGCCGGAAATTGAGAAGAAAGGCACACCAGCTTCCCCTGCTACTGCACGAGCAAGTAAGGTTTTACCTGTACCGGGAGGTCCAACAAGAAGCACACCCTTGGGAATTTTGGCTCCCAATTCGTTGTACTTTTTATGGTCTTTAAGGAAATCAACAATTTCTGCCATTTCCTCTTTTTCCTCATCGGCACCGGCAACATCAGCAAAGGTGGTTTTCTTTTTATTGTCATCCTTCCTTGCTTTTGATTTGCCAAAGCCCATCGTTTTATCATTACCGATAGAACCCATTTTTTTGGACATAAATATCCAAAAAACAATCATTATAACAACGATTAAAAGAGTAGGAATAAGGCTTACTAACCAAGAGCCCTCTCCGCCTCTTTCGTATTCCACATCAATTATTTTAGCATTCTTATCAGGATTTGAATTGATTTGCGAAATAGCCTCGTTAACATCCTCATAAAAAATTCCGGGGTCAGCAACTGTATAGGTATAATCCTTGTTATCTTCACGCTTTGTATATGTGAGCTCACCACTGTAGAGGTTAAGATTAAGCTTTGAAATTTCGTTATTCTTAACCATTTGAACAATGTCAGAATGAATTACATTTTCAGTTTCTTCTTTAACGTGAGATACCGCAACTACCGTTAAAATCAAAATAATCGGTATTCCGAGATACAATAAAATGTTTCTAATATTTTTCTTCAAGAGTCTTCTCCTTTCCTATGCTTTACGAATAAACTTCAGGAGATAAAACTCCAACATAGGGTAAATTTCTGTATTTTTCATCATAATCAAGTCCATAACCGACAACAAATTCATCAGGGATAACCTTACCGACATAATCAGCCACAATGTCAGCTCTGCGATTTGCAGGCTTGTCAAGAAAGGCGCAAACCTTTAAGCTGTTAGCGTTTCTATCCATCAAAACCTTTTTAAGATAAGAAAGTGTTACACCCGAGTCAAGTATATCCTCAACAACTAAAATGTCGCATCCATCAGGGTCAACATCCAAGTCTTTTTTAAACTTTACAACACCTGTAGTCTTTGTTCCGCTATAAGAAGAAACCGATAAAAAGTCAATTTGACAGTCACAGGTAATCTCACGCATAAGGTCGCCCATAAATACAACTGCACCCTTTAAAACGCTGACTAAGAGCAACTTCTTGCCTTCATAATCCTTTGAGATTTGTTTGCCGAGTCGCTTACAAATTTCTTTAATTTCTTCTTGGGACACTAAAACGCTTGCTATATCCTTTTCCTGCATTTTTATTCTCCCCTTAAAAACGTTTTCATTTTTAATACTTTTTTTGTATTCCCGGTAACAGCACATCTGCGTGCTACCCCTAAATTATAAACCCACAAAATGCCCTCATCATCAGCCAAAACAGGAACCTTGTCTCTGATTTCGGTCGGCACGCAAGTTTCATTAAACAACTTGTTTAGTGTTTTCGTGCAACCGCTGTTTGAAAGCATAACTTTATCTCCGACAAGCCTTGTTCGTAAGAAAGCTTTGCCAACTATTTTATCACAATCAACCACATTATTTAATAACAAATTATGAATTTTTTTGGCAGTATCTTGTAAATTTATCTCCATTTCCTCGATTTCCACCGAAAATTCCGTGCGATTTTGAGCTTTTGTTGTGCCGATAATCAACCGATTTTTAGTGGCTTTTGCATAAAAATCATTAGGTAAATTGGTTTTACCACCTGTTCGTGCAATTCTCAAAACCTCGTTAATGTGAATGTTTGCGAGCTTTATTTGATTAACAACTTTACCGACATATCCAATAATAACACGTTTTGCAACTGCATCGGATAGGCTGTTAAAATCCTTTAAAAGCAAAGAGTTTTCCACCAAATTTTCTTTCAAATAGCGGTCAGCCACGGTTTTTATAAAGTTATTGTCTTCCCTAAGAGCTGAAACGGTTTTTAAAACAGTTTCCTCAACCGAAGGATTGAGCTCCTTCAAAATCGGAATCACTTTATGCCTTAGTAAATTACGTGAATATTCATCCGACAAATTTGTTGAATCGGTAACAAAGGGAATATTATTATCCTTACAATAATTTTCGACATCTTGGCGGGTAGCTAATATCAAAGGTCTTATAAAAACCTCTCGCCTTGGCGGAATACCGCAAAGACCCTCCAAACCGCTCCCACGTGTCAAATTGAAAAGAATTGTTTCAAGATTATCACTCGCTGTATGTGCAGTCGCAATATAATCTTCGCAAACGCTGTTTAAAAAATCATATCGTAAGTGTCTGGCGGCAAGCTCAAGACTTTCTTTATTCTCTTTTGCGATTTTCGGAACATCTTCTCTTTTAAGAAATAACTCTATTCCTAATTTTTTACATTGCTCTGTCACAAATTCCTCATCACGAAAAGCCTCATCTCCCCGAATCAAATGATTGAGGTGTGCGGCTTTTAAAGTGATACCGAGCTCATCCTTTAAATCATTTAAAAGATAAAGAAGGCTCATTGAATCTGCACCGCCTGAAAGAGCAACCGTTACAATCTTCCCTTTTTCGATTAAATAAAACTGCTCTAAAGCTTTAATTAGTTTTTGCTTCATTTATCTATTCCATTCAGGCGAAGTAAAACGAGTAAACTGTCCATCCCAATAAAGCTCAACCGTACCGATTTCACCGTGTCGGTTTTTTGCCACGATACATTCGGCTTTGTTTGGGTCACCTCTGTCCTCATCATCCATTTTTTCATTATCGTAATAGGTCTCACGATAGAGGAATAAAACAATATCTGCATCCTGCTCGATAGAGCCCGATTCACGAAGGTCGGAAAGCGCCGGCTTGTGCGATTTTCCCTTTGCTTCTGTACCACGGGATAACTGTGCACAAACGATTACGGGAATGTGTAATTCTTTTGCCATAATTTTAAGATTTCGTGTGATTTCTGAAACCTCTTGAACACGGTTTTCTGTAGATTTGGCGGATTTCATAAGTCCTAAATAATCAACAACAACCAAATCGGGTTGCGGCTTCATACGCTTTAACTTTGCTTTCATTTCAGGCACAGTAATAGCCGAGGTCTCATCAAAAAAGATGTTAGCTTCAGACAAAGCCGCTCCCGCTTGAGCAAGTCGTGCCCATTCTTTATCATCAAGTTCACCTGTGCGAAGCTTTTCACTCTTAATTCCGGCTTCACTCGAAAGCAAACGCTGTGCTAATTGGTCACGTGTCATCTCGAGTGAGAAAAAGCAAACCGTTCTGCCTGTATTCATCGCAACATTACGAACAATATTGAGTGCAAACGAGGTTTTACCCATACCGGGACGGGCACCCAAAATAATAAGGTCAGATTTATTAAGACCTGTAATCATTTTGTCAAGCTTGCCAATACCGCAAGGAATACCTATATAGTCCGCCCTTGTCTCCGGGTCAGCCATTTTAGTAAGTCTGTCATAGGTTTCGTTGATAATTACATCCTTAATGTGAGTAAGACCGCTGATTTCTCTGCCCTGTCTTATCTCATAAATACGTTGCTCGGCATTGTCAAGAAGCACACCTGAATCGAGGGTGTTTTCATTAACATCCTTGATTATATTCTGTGCCGCATTCATAAGAGAACGAGCATAATAGCGCTCTCTTATAATAGCAACGTATGTAAGAACGTTGGCAGCAGAAGGCACAGTCTGAACAAGCTGTGTTAAATATGCCTTTCCGCCTGCCTCATCATAAACACCATCTTTTTTTAACTGTTCAAGCAAGGATACAAAATCGATGGTTTGACTTAGCTCGTACATTGAAGCCATTGCTTTATAAATTTCTCTGTGCTGCGGAATATAGAAATAGTCAGGTTTAACCTCTACTGCAATATCTGTTAAGCAATTCGGGTCAACAAGCACCGAACCCAAAACCGATTGTTCTGCCTCGACAGAATACGGAAGCGAAGTAGTATCGAGGTTATAAATTAGTTTTTCTTCACTCATTTTAACAAATTACTCCGTTACTTTTACATTTACCTTTGCGCTGATTCCCTGATAAAGCTTAATTTCGGCTGTGTATTCGCCGAAATTTTTAATATCAGGTGCGCTCATTTTTTTCTTATCTATTGCAATACCTAAACTGTTTTTAATTTCGGCAGCAATTTCTTTGGAGGTTACAGAGCCAAAAAGACGTCCGGCTGTGCCGGCTTTAGCCTTGATTATTATTGTTTTTCCATCAAGCTCTGCGGCGGTAGCCTTTGCAGCATTTATTTCCTCTTGCTTGTGATGTGCTGCGGCTTCCTCACGATTTTTAAGGTCGTTAAGTGCAGCGTTATCTGCTTCTATCGCCAACTTTTTAGGAAAAAGAAAATTTCTTGCATATCCATCGGAAACATTGCAAAGCTCGCCTTTTTTTCCGTGACCTTTAACATCTGCTAATAATACAACTTTCATATTTTTTCTCCTTTATACTTCCATAATAACGGGTAAAATCATCGGAGTGCGTTTTGTTCTTTGGAACAAGAACTTTGAAACACCATCTTTGATTTTTAATTTCACATTATTCCAATCTGTGATGTTGTTAAGATAACATCTCTCTAAAATATCGCAAACAAGATTATCAATCTCGTTCATAAGCTCTTCCGACTCCTTGACATAAACAAAGCCACGTGATACTACATCAGGACCAGATACCACCTCACGACTGTGTTTATCAATAGTCACAGCCACTACAATAATACCATCATCCGCCAAATGCTTTCTGTCACGAAGAACAATACTTCCGACATCGCCGATACCGAGTCCGTCAACCAAAACTCTGCCTGCGGGAACAGTTTCCACACACTTCATTGAGTCAGGACCAAGCTCGATAACAGAGCCGTTTGTCGCAAGCAAAATATTTTTTTCAGGGATACACATTTGCTCGGCTAAAGAGGCGTGCTTCATAAGGTGCTTTTGCTCGCCGTGAAGCGGAATTACATATTTCGGTTTTACAATGCTCATCATCAGCTTGATTTCTTCCTGACAAGCGTGTCCCGAAACGTGTACATCATACATACGCTCATATACAACATCGGCACCGTTTTTCATAAGCTCATTGATTACTTTGCTGACCAATTTTTCATTTCCGGGAATTGGAGTTGCCGAAATAATAATCATATCGCCCGGCATAATCTCGATTTGTCTGTGGTCAGAAAAGGCAATTCGGTGAAGGGCTGAAAGCGGTTCGCCCTGAGAGCCTGTTGTAACAATCACAACTTTAGAAGGGTCGTAATTTCTAATGTCCGACAAATCAATAATAACATTATCCGGAAGGGTCAAATATCCAAGCTCACTCGCAACATTTACAACGTTTATCATACTTCTGCCCGAAAAGGCAACCTTGCGGCCGCATTTCACTGCTTCATAAATAATCTGTTGAATACGATGGATATTTGACGAAAAAGTAGCAACGATAATTCTTCTTCCCTCTGCCTTGCTGAAGAAATTGGAAAGCGAGCCGCCAACCAACTTTTCGGAAGGCGTATATCCCGGTCTTTCGGCATTGGTAGAGTCTGCAAGAAGGGCTAAAACGCCTTTGCGACCATATTCCGCAAATTTTCCTAAATCAATTACATAATCATCAATCGGTGTTGTGTCAATTTTGAAATCGCCCGTATGGATAACAGTTCCTGCAGGTGTAGTAATAGCAAAGCCTACCGCATCGGGAATTGAGTGATTAACGTGAATGAAATCAACGGTAAAATCACCAAGCGTTATCTTTTCATCGGGTCTTACGGTATAAAGTTTTGCATTTGATAAAAGCTTGTGTTCTTTAAGCTTTCCTTCAATAATTCCAACAGTCAAGCGTGTGGCATAAATCGGAATATTAAAATCCTTTAAAAGATACGGTATTGCACCGATATGGTCCTCGTGTCCGTGTGTTACAAAGAGTCCCTTGATTTTATCCTTGTTATCAAGAACGTAAGAGAAATCGGGAATAACGATGTCAATACCCGGCATATCTTCATCAGGGAAGGACATACCGCAATCAACCAAAATCATCTCATCGCCATATTGATATAGGGTGATGTTTTTTCCGATTTCACCAAGTCCTCCAAGCGGGATAATTTTAAATGGCTTAATCGGTTTATTTGGTTTATTCGGTTTATAATTTTCATTTTTTGTAACAGTTTTTTTCTTTTGTGCGGTCGGTTGTCTGTTTTTAGAAGCCGATTTTTTATAATTATTTTTTTTTGAATTATTTTTTATATTATTTTTCTTCTTTTTTGTATTTTCATCCATAACACAATTTCCTCCATATTTTTTTATGTAAAATATGCGATTTTGCACCGAAAACCACATACATCTCAAATCAAAAAGGTAAAATATCCCTTATAATAATATTTATAATATTTTACAATTAAATAAAACGCTTGTCAAGTGATTTATATGCTAAATATTATTGTCAGAAAGAATTTTTTTCATACAAAAAAAGCCGATTCACCGAAACAAAGGTAAATCGACCTGAAAATTTTTAAAAAATTCTATTTTGTCAAAGCTCTTTCCAACCAAACAAAGCCTAAATCAAGAGCCTCAAACATTGAGGATTTTGTTGATTCTTTTTTAATTCTGTCCTTTTCAGGAAGTTGAATATCGCTTTTTATAAGCTGAATTAAAACTTCACTCGGAACTTCATTTTGACCCTGCTTTTCTGCTTTTAAAATTGTGAATTTTACAACATAAGGCTCTGCCATATCACCATAGTAAATTTCCTTACCTTTTCTAACTAAAGGCTTATCCTTATAGGTTAAAAAATCTGCCATCATACATTCTCCTTTTCGGGCATTTTTTATATAAATTAAAAAGAAAAATAGTTTTGCGAAACGAAAACTTAAAACTCTAAAATTCCGTTATAAAAAATAAAACTATCACATCAAATTTATTAAAATAA
Organism: Acutalibacteraceae bacterium; assembly: GCA_045593535.1. Classification (GTDB taxonomy): domain Bacteria; phylum Bacillota; class Clostridia; order Oscillospirales; family Acutalibacteraceae; genus UBA737. Next base: position 1,060 of record JAZNWW010000037.1, on the reverse strand, counting down.
GTATAAACCATCCAAAATAATATGTCAAGATAAATAATTTGTTGACTTTTGTAGGGAATTTTTGTACTATAATATTTGTAGAAATTTGCAGTTTATTATGTTTTGATAATATTCTGTGCGGAGGTTTGATTATGAAAAACGCAGATAAAAATATGGAAACGATAGTCTCCCTTGCTAAAGGCAGAGGCTTTGTTTATGCAGGCAGTGAGATATACGGCGGTCTCGCAAACTCTTGGGATTACGGTCCTTTGGGTGTAGAGCTTAAAAACAACATCAAAAAAGCCTGGTGGAAAAAGTTTGTTCAGGAAAGTCCTTATAATGTAGGTCTTGACAGTGCGATTATTATGAACCCTGAAACTTGGGTGGCATCAGGCCACTTAGGAGGATTTTCAGATCCCTTGATGGACTGTAAGTCTTGTAAAACACGCCACAGAGCCGATAAGCTTATTGAAGACTATGTGGCAGAAAACGGATTGAATGACAATCCCGCTGCTATGAGCGATGCCGAAATGAAGGCTTATATCGAAGAAAAAGGTATTGTTTGTCCCGATTGCGGTTCCAAAGATTTCACCGACATCAGAAAGTTCAACCTTATGTTCAAAACCTTCCAAGGTGTTACAGAGGACTCGACCTCAACTCTTTACCTTCGCCCCGAAACTGCACAGGGTATTTTTGTAAACTTTAAAAACATTGCCCGCACATCACGTAAAAAGGTTCCGTTTGGTGTAGCGCAAATCGGTAAATCCTTCCGCAACGAAATCACACCCGGCAACTTCATTTTCCGCACACGTGAGTTTGAGCAGATGGAGCTTGAGTTTTTCTGCAAACCCGGCACCGACCTTGAGTGGTTTGAATATTGGCGTGGTTATTGTAAAAAATGGTTGCTTGATTTAGGTATGGATGAAGATTCCTTGAGACTTCGTGACCACGATAAGGATGAGCTTTGCTTCTATTCAAAGGCTACTACTGACTTTGAGTTTCTCTTCCCGTTTGGTTGGGGCGAACTTTGGGGCGTTGCCGACAGAACGGATTACGACCTTTCACAGCACAGCGAACATTC